>JADFZD010000056.1 GCA_015232705.1 Magnetococcales bacterium
TCCAAATCACGAAATACCCAAGAATGCGAATCCCCAGAAATTCATCCATCATGGCCAATCCATCTCTTATTGATCGTTGCGGTTGGCTGATCGCACTGACACTGCCCCTTGTCTGCGCCGGCCCGGTTTGGGCCGCTGCTGCCTCGGAGGGGTATCAGAACTGTCTGCTCCAGCAGGTCAAACCGGCCCAGAGCGCGCTTGCCGCCCAGTTTCTGCAGCAGGCATGCGCGCGCCGCTTTCCCGAGGCCCAAGCCGACAAGGATCTGACCATCCGTCCCGATTCAGAAGATACGCTGCTTGCCTATGACCAGTGTCTGTTCAAGCAGCTTGCCGCCGTTCAGAACGACCAGAGCGCTCAATGGATGGAGCAGTTCTGCCACGACCAGCACCATCCCGGCACAACCACCGCTGGAAAAAAGCCGGTTCCCATGATCAACCTGTTGAATATCCTTGTCGGCACGCCGCAAAAATCCGCGATTCAGGGTGCTCCGAACATCGATGGCGATGGGTTTGCCCCGTTGCAACCCGCCCAGGCTGGTCGCTGATGGATGCTTTCAAGCTGCTTCTTGATTCGCATGCCCGGTGTCGGCTTTTTTCCGGTCTGCTGCTGGCTACCCTGCTTCTGGTTGCAGGCGATCTCATGGCTGGCGTCTGCGACTGCAAGGTGGCGGTGGATGTGGGTCATGCCACGTTCGCGCCTGGTGCCACCAGCGCACGGGGAAAGCCGGAGTTCGAATTCAATCTGGATGTAGGCTCGCTGATCCACGAGGAGTTGCTCAAGTCTGGCATGAGTCGCAGCTTCATGATCATCAATCCGCCCAGCCTGAAGGATCGGGTGCGTATCGCCGAGGAGAGACAGGCCGATCTGCTGCTGTCGGTCCATCATGACTCCGTGCAGCCGATGTTTCTGCGCGACTGGGTCTACAACAACAAGCATCAGAAATATTCCGATGCCTTCCAGGGCTATTCGATCCTGGTCTCCACCAAGGGATTTCAGTACTCCAACAGTCTGGAGCTGGCCAAGATGATTGGCAGGCATTTCCGGGCCGCCGGTTTTCTGCCCGCCTATCACCACTCCAAGAACGTCCTGGGCGGGCGTCACAACATGATCGATGAGGAGCTCGGCATCTACCAGTTCGACAATCTGGTGGTGCTCAAATACACGGTCATGCCAGCCATCTTGATCGAATTCGGGGTGATCGTGCATCGGGATGAGGAGTTGCGGTTGCAAGAACCCGAGACTCGCGCCAAACTGGTACGCGGCGTGGTGGATGGCATCGAGGAGTTCAACGCCCGATTCTGTCTGCCGCGTGATTGATATCCCCACCCCTTGATGATTCTGGGAGAGTTTCCATGACATTGCGCAAAATGGTTTGTTCGGCCCTGCTGTTGGCCTCCTGCCTTCTTCCCGGTCGTGGCCATGCCGAGGAGATCGGCACCGTGGACACGGTTTTCAAACTGCTCGGACCGGACAGCAAGATCGTCATCGAAGCGTTCGACGATCCGAAGGTGGATGGCGTGGCCTGTCATTTGAGCCGCGCCAAGAAGGGTGGGATTTCCGGCGGGCTTGGCCTGGCCGAGGATCCCTCGGATGCGTCGATTGCCTGTCGTCAGATAGGTCCGATCAACATGAAGGGGGATCTGAAGGACGGAGAATCGGTGTTTTCCAAGAGCACTTCGATTCTGTTCAAAAAGATGCAAGTGGTGCGTTTTTACGACAAAAAGCGCAACACCCTGGTCTATCTGGTCTACTCGGACAAGCTGGTGGAGGGATCACCGAAGAATTCGATCTCGTCGGTGCCGATCATGCCGTGGCACAAGGAGTGAGGGGAAAATTGGCAAAATTGCCAACAGCCTTTCGGAGGAGGATCGGCGGAGGCGAACGCGAACGCCAGACGGATACGATGGATGCCTGTGAATCCGGAGGTGTCCGCTCAAGCCGTTTTCGCAGCGGCAAAAGATGACGCCCGCGGCAAAAGATGACGCGATGTATGGGCATGCGACCTAGCGGACAGGTCGCATGCCCCGCAGGAAATAGATCGCAGCCAAAACCAGAGGCGGACCAAACCACCAGATCGAAAGCCCTGCCGATACCAGGATCGAGCCTCCGATAAAGAGCGCGCCACCGGTGATCGACGCGGACTGACGGTGAAAGCCCAATCCCAGACGCCGCTCCAGACGCGCCAGGGAGGCCGGATGGATGTGGATGCGCACCCGATCCGTGGCCAGGCGTTCCATACCATCGAAGAGCAGTTCCGGAACCATGGCAATGGAGTCGTTGGTTTTCTTGAAGCGCTCCTTCACCTCGCGCAGTTTGCCGACCGGACCAAGATGCTCGATCATCCAGTCGGTGATCAACGGCTCGGCCAAAAACCACATGTTGAGATCTGGATTGATCTCCCGTCCCACCCCCTCCAGGGTGAACATGGTCTTTTGCAACAAAAGCAGTTGCGGCTGCACCGGCATGTCGAACTGCTCGGTCACCTTGAACAGCTGGGCCAGCAGCTTGGCGATGGAGATCTCTTTCAAAGGCTGCCCGAAGATCGGCTCGCCGATCTGCCGGCAGGCATCCTCGAACTCCTCCAGATTGGTACCCCGCGGGATCAGTCCCCAGCGCATATGGACCTCAGCCACCTTGCGGTAGTTGCGATCCAGAAAGCCGCGCATCAACTCGGCCAAAAGCAGTCTTTCCCGCATCGACACCCGCCCGATGATGCCGAAGTCGAGGATGGTCAGGGTACCGTCGGCGCGCACGAAGATGTTGCCGGGGTGCTGGTCGGCGTGAAAGAAGCCATCGCGGAACACCTGCTTGAAAAAGCTGGTGATGATGTTGCGCGAGATCTTGGTGGCGTCGTGATTGAGCTCCGGGTGACTGGAGAGCTCATCGATAGGGATGCCGTCACACCACTCCAAGGTGAGCACCCGACGGGTGGTGAGCGGCCAGAAGACCGCCAGGGCATGCATCTCCGGATCGTTCTTGAAGTGGTCGCGGAACTTCTGGGCGCGTCCGCCCTCCACCAGAAAATTCATTTCATTGCGGATGGTGGCCGCGAATTCGTCCACCACGCGGCGACTTTGAAACCGTTGCAGCTCCGGGATATGGGTTTCGATGAGATTGGCGAGGGTGGTGAGCATCTGTATGTCTTGCTCTACCAGCGCCTCGACATCCGGACGCATCACCTTGACAGCCACCTCCTGGCCT
The DNA here is from genome assembly GCA_015232705.1 of Magnetococcales bacterium. GTDB lineage: Bacteria > Pseudomonadota > Magnetococcia > Magnetococcales > Magnetaquicoccaceae > Magnetaquiglobus. The sequence continues at coordinate 3,203 of JADFZD010000056.1, forward strand.
TCACGGGTGAGCGCCCGGTGCACCTGGGCCATGGAGGCCGAAGCCACCGGCGTGGTTTCGAAGCGGAGGAAAAACTGCTCCACCGGCCCATCGAGGTCGTCGGCGATGATGCGACGCACGGTCTCAATGGGGAAGGGAGGCACCTCATCCTGAAGTTTTTTCAACTCCATCCCGATCCCCTCGGGCAGGGCATCCATGCGGGTGGAGAGGGCCTGACCGAACTTGATGAAGGTTGGTCCCAACTCTTCGAGGATGCGCCGCAGCCGGGCTTCCGGGGTGAGGTTGCGCCGCAGCTTGCGCACGCCGGGCCACAGACCCACAAACCAAGCCAGCAGACGCAGCGGCAGAAAGCGGCTGGCGAGGGGTTCGGCGTCATAGATGGCCAGAATGCTCAGAATACCGAGCATCCGGCGGATGGTGCGGACATTGGTCAGAAGAAGCATTGCTTCTCTATTCGGTCGGATGCGAATGGTTGGCGGGATGCGCGGCATTCAGAAGCGCAAAGCGTTTGGAAGCGCGGGCGATACGGCCTTCGAGGCGATCCAGCTCCTTGGTCATGGCCTCGGATTGGTTTTTGAGCATCTGGAGTTGCCCGGCGCGCGGGGGATTTTGACGGTTGATCCAGGCTTCCAGATTGGCTTCGGCATGGGTTTTACCCTGTTCGATCTGCTTTTCGGCACGGCGTGCCAGATCCATGAGCACCTTGGCGCCCTGGGAGCCGAACAGCACAGCCAGCTCTTTTTCCCAGTCGATCTCCACATTGTCGAGGATATTCTTGAAGCGCAGACCGGTATCGGTTTCGCCGGAGAGCTGCAACTGGCGCGAGAAGAAGAGCGAATCCGGATCGGTGGTGGAGAAGAGCAGCGACAGAAAGGCCGAGGTTTTGCCGGACATCACCACATGGGGCAGGGAGTCGGAGTAGGTGTGGATGAGCACATCACCGCTCTCGGTGACCTCCATGAAGAAGGATTGGGATTGATCCTCGACGTGGAATTCGAAGATTTTTCCGGCCAACTCCGTGAGACGCTCCTTAAGCTCCGGGTAGCGTTTGAAGAACAGGTTGAGCACAATGCTCAAGGTCACGGCGGTGACCGGTTTGGGCAGCAGTTGCAGCGGCATGGTGAACAGAGAGGAGAGCATGGGCATCACACCTTGTAGCCGATGTGCACGGCGGCGATGCCACCGGAGAGATTGTGATAGCGGACCTGGAAGAGGCCGGCCTCTTCGAGCATGGCCTTGAAGCGCTGCTGATCCGGGAAGCGGCGGATCGACTCCACAAGGTATTGATAGGCATCGCGATCCTTGGCCACCCAGTGACCGATCTCAGGAAGCACGCGGAAGGAGTAGGTTTCGTAGAAGGGTTTGAGCAGGGGCAGAGCGACGTGCGAGAACTCCAGGCAGAGAAACTGTCCGCCCGGACGGAGAACACGGGTCATTTCGGCCAAGGCCGCCTCGATCTGGGTGACATTGCGGATGCCGAAACCGATGGTGATGGCGTGAAAGGTGTTGTCTGGGAAGGGGAGCATTTCGGCATTGCCCTGCACCCAGCGAATGCCGGCCACGCAACCCTGATCGGCCAGGCGTCCGCGTCCCTGTTCGAGCATGGCGGCATTGATGTCGAAGATGGTGATATCGCCTTGTCCCTGAATCCGCTCGTGCATCAGCTTGGCGAGATCACCGGTACCACCGGCCACATCGAGGAGGCGGTCGCCGGGTTTGATGCGCAGCCGGCGGATGGCGAACCGTTTCCAGAGGCGATGGATGCCCAGGGACATCAGATCGTTCATCAGGTCATAGCTTTGGGCGACCGAATCGAACACCTGACGAACCTTGTGGACCTTTTCGCTCAAGGGAACTTCGTTGAAACCGAAGTGGGTGGTGGACGCTTCGCTCATGAAAGCGGGAACTCCTCTTGAAAAATCGTCATGTGGCACGAGTACACAAAGAGAGGCTGTCCGGAACCTGCCGGTCCGCCTCCTTGGAAAGAATCGGGTTGACGGCGATTCTAGCGATGTTGGGACGGATTGGGAACCGTTTCCTGACATTATTTTGATAATTGACTCTTTTTTGATCCCAACCCATCACGTGTCGCGATCCCTTTTTTTCCCGATCCATTGATGTAAAATCCCGGAGCCATGATGAAAACCACTTCCTCGCCAGCCTCCGGTCCCAGCGCCTTTCGCGATCTGCGGGAGTTCATGCAACTCCTGTCCGCCCGTGGACTGCTGGTGACCATCGATGAACCAGTCGATCCCCGCCTGGAGATCACGGCCATCTGTCTGCGTCTGCTGCGGACGGGCGGGCCTGCGGTGCTGTTCACCCGTCCCAAAGGGTTTTCCATGCCGGTTTTGGCCAATCTGTTCGGTACCGAGGAGCGGGTGGGACTGGCTATGGGTCGCCGGGTGGAGGAGCTGGAGAGTCTGGGAGAGCTTCTCTCCGCCCTGCGTCAACCGGAGCCGCCGCGCGGCCTGGGCGATGCCAGGGATCTGGTCGCGCGCCTGGCCCGGGTACGGCACATGCCGACAAAGACCCTTCCGCGTCCCCCCTGTCGGGAGATCGTCTGGGAGGGGGAGGCGGTCGATCTGGGACGGCTGCCGATCCAGACCTGCTGGCCCGGTGATGCCGCACCCCTCATCACCTGGGGGGTGGTGGTGACCCGTGCCCCCGAGGGCGGTCCCTTGAATCTCGGCGTGTACCGCATGCAGCTCCTCGATCGCCGGCGGGTGATCATGCGCTGGCTGGCCCATCGGGGCGGCGCCCAGCATTTGCGCGCCTGGGGCGGGCGTCCCATGCCGGTCTCCGTGGTGCTGGGCTGCGATCCGGGAACACTGCTCGCCGCAGTCACCCCGGTTCCGGAGAGCCTATCGGAGTACGCCTTCGCCGGTCTGCTGCGTTCGAGCCGCGTCGAAGTGGCCCCGGAACAGGCCCCCTATCCGCCGGTGCCGGCGCATGCCGAAATCGTCCTTGAGGGAATGGTCGATCCCGCTACACTCGCCGAAGAGGGACCCTTTGGCGATCATACCGGCTACTACAACGAGGTGGATCGTTTTCCGATCTTCACGGTCCAGCGGATGAGCATGCGTCGCGAGGCGATCTATCTTACCACCTTTACCGGGCGTCCGCCGGATGAACCGGCCATTCTCGCCCTGGCCCTGAATCGCGTTTTCACACCCTTGCTGAAAAAACAGTTTCCAGAGATCCGCGGATTCCACCTTACCATGGAGGCCTGCTCCTACCGGGTGGCGGTGATCGCCCTGGAGAAGGGCTATCCGGGTCACGCCTTCCGGGTGATGGCCGGATTGTGGGGATTTTTAAGACAATTTCTCTATGTAAAACATGTCGTGGTGGTCGATCCGGGGGTGGCCATCGACAATTGGCGCGCGGTGATCGAAGAAATCGAAAAGAACGTTCACGGATTGCGCGATTTGCATATTTTGCGCAACACTCCGATCGATTATCTGGATTTTTCCTCGCCGTTGTCTGGACTGGGTGGCAAGATGGGGATCGACGCCACCCGCAAATGGCCGGTGGAGCAGCTTGCCGCCTCTTTATTGCCGGATATCCGGGGCGACGGGATGAGCGGCTGGCTGGAGCGGTTGCGCGTCCGGGAGCCGGCAGTACTGGAGGGTTTTGCCCTGCCCGGTGGGCGGATGTGCGTGTTGCGGGTGGATGGTGCCGGTCGTCCGGGGCTGGGGGAACGGGTGATCACGGCCACGTGGGAGCTGGTCGCTCCTGGCGAGGGTGCCGATCAGTTGTGGATCGTGGATGGGGATACCCGAGTGGATTCCTTGGAGGATCTGGCGTGGTCGATGGCCACCCGGACCGATCCGGGCAGGGATGTGCGGGTGGAGGCGGCGACGGGCCGTTGGGCCGTGGATGCCACCATGCGCAGCCGGTCAGAGACCGGTCGAGAATGGGGGGTGCCTTTGGTGATGGATCCCGAAGTCGAAGCCAGGGTGGCTGAAAAGTGGCACCGGTTGGGTTTTTCGGACGCTCATCATGCATAAAGGAAAACAGTATGGAATCATCAGTCGCGGTGGAAACCGCCAAACATGCCTTGCTGGTGTTTGGCTATGTGTGGGTGGTGGGAATCTTTTGCGGCATCCTGGCCAATAAACTCAAAATCCCGGATGTGGCGATCTTTCTGCTGGTCGGCATGGGGCTGGGTCCCAGCCAGCTCAATCTGGTCGATATCCCGATGGATTCGGCGCTGAATCAGGGCATCCTGATTTTCGGCTCCTGCTACATTCTCTTCGATGGCGGGGCCTCCTTGCGTTTGAAGGTCCTCAAGGAGGTGTGGATCACCATCACCGTGATCTCCACATTCGGCGTGATCATCACCGCCTTCATCACCGCCGTGGCCGCCTATTTCATTCTCGGTGTGCCGTTCATCGTGGCGCTGCTGCTGGGTGCGACGATAGCCTCGACCGATCCGGCCACGCTCATTCCGGTTTTTCGTACCGTGCCCATCAAGGATCGCGTGGCCCAGACCGTGATGAGCGAATCGGCTTTCAACGATGCCATGGGCGCCATCATCACGTTCGCGATTCTCGGCATTGCCATGGGCACCGGCAGTTTCCACTTCACCGAGGCGCTTGGTGATCTTTTCAAGCAGACCTTTGTCGGCATCTTTGTCGGAGTGGGCATCGGTCTGGTTACTGCCATTCTTATTTCAGGCCGCTGGTACGGCTTTTTAGCCGAATACGCTTCGGTGGTCAGTCTGATGTCGGTCATTGGTTCCTACATGCTGGCGGATAAGTTTGAAGGCAGTGGTTTCATGGCTGTATTCGTCTTCGGTATCATGATCGGCAACAAGGATGTTTTCGGCCTCAAAATGGATCCTGTCGAAGGCGAGAAGATGGAGCATTATGTGCTCACCACCGCCATGGTCATGCGTATGTTCATCTTCATCCTGCTGGGTGCCCAGGTGGACTTTGCCTTGATGAACACCTATCTGGTGGGTGGCGTGATCGTGGTGCTGATTTTCATGCTGGTGGCCCGACCGGCAACGGTGTTTGCCTGCGCCAAGCTTGACAAGCGTGCCAACTGGAGTCAGAACGAGATGCTCTTCATGTGCTGGACGCGTGAGACCGGGGTGATCCCAGGCGCATTGGCCGGCATGCTGGTGGGCATGAAGGCTCCTGGCGCGCCGATCATTGCCTCGATCACCTTCATTGCGATTCTGATGACCATTTTGATCCAGGCAACCACGACGGCCTGGGTCGCCAGAAAACTGGATCTTCTGGTTGAGAAGGATT
>JADFZD010000057.1 GCA_015232705.1 Magnetococcales bacterium
GGCGGCCTCGGCGGCGGCACGCGCCTGTTCGAGCGCTTTTTCCATCTCGATACGCAGCGACACATCCTCCTTGATCGCCACGTAATGGATGGTGCCCGCCTCGCGATCCAGGATGGTGGAGATGGCGTTCAACTCCCAGTAGGTGGAGCCGTCCTTGCGGCGGTTATGCAGTTCTCCGCGCCACACCTGGCCCGAGGCGATGGTCTCCCAGAGGTTTTTGTAGGTCGAAGGCGGGGTTTTTCCGGATTTGAGGAATCCCGGATCCCGACCAAGGCTCTCGTCGGCAGTATAGCCGGTCAGGATGGTGAATTGCGGGTTGATATATTCGATCAGCCCTTGGGGATTGGTGATCATGACAGCCGCCGGACTCTGTTCCACGGCCCTGGAGAGCTTGCGGATGGCGCTTTCGATCCGTTTGCGCTCTTCGAGTTCGTTTTTCAGGCTGTCGCGGGCATCGATGATCGCGTCGGCCAGTTGACGGAAGCGGCTGCGCAAGGTTTGCAACTCATCCTGGGAACCCGTGGTTTCGTTGGTGACCGAGGCGAGCACGGTACGGGAAAAATCCACGATGTCGCGGGTGATCTGCTCGATGTGTCGGGTGATCCAGATCATGATCAGCAAACAGGCGATGATCAGGGCGCCGGCGGTGATGAATCTTTGATGGCGTTCTGTGGTCAGGATCGACTTGAGCAGCGATTCCAGGGTTTCGGTCGATTCGAGGGTGACGAGTTGCAGCAGGAGATCCGAGGAGCCGAAATCGAAGAACGAGTAGCCTGAAACCATGAATCGTCCAGAGGTTTCGGAGAGGGGAATGCCAGAGGGAAGGATCTCCGGTTGGTTGGAGGCGATGATGGTCTGTTTCTCCCCTTCGATCAGCGCCACCAGGCCGGTATAGCGTCCGACGGGCCCCTGGAAGTGCGAGAGGAACGCGTCGTTGAGGGGGGCTGCCAACATGATGGTGGCCCTGGGATCGCCGGCGTGGTCGGTGATCGTCTCCGAGGTGATCAGGTAGGGGGCGCCGGCTATGGCGGTGAGAAAGGTCTGGTTGTGGCTCAACTCCATGAGCAGTGGCGTGGGTTCGAGCAGTTCGCGGGGAGGGGGTGTGTGCTGACCTTGATGGATTTCGCGCACCCGTCCATCCTGATCGAGCAGCAGCAGCAGGGGCAATGGGGTGAATCCGCGCAGCACCGAGGCGCGTGGCAGCCAGGGGGGCGGGCGATCGCGATGGATCACCTGGGAGCTTGGGGCATCATCATTCGGCCAGTCGGCGATATAGTCGAGAAAGCTCTTCTGGGCGGCCAGAAGGCGCACCGATTGGTGATAGGCGCGGATGTGGTTGTCGAAGAGAATGCGGTTGGCAGCGGCCTTTTCACCGAGCACAGCCGAGAGACGCGATTGAAAGATGGTGCGCAGATGATCGGTCTGCACCATGTCCAGGAGGCTCCAGGTTGCGGTGGCCACCAGGATTGTGGCCAGCAGGGACTTCCATGTCAGGGAGATTCGCTTGAGCATCGCCAGCAACCGTCATGCCGCCATCCAGTCGGGCCCGGTGGTTGCTGGATCGGCGTGGGTGATCCGCCAACCACCGGGAGAAAAAATCAAAGCCTGCATGCGTGCCAGGGTCAAGCCACGTCAAGCTGAATGGTGGGATTGGGCGCGTCGTCTCGACCCGAGGGGTTGGTGAACTGGTCGTTCAGGTTTTGAACATAGATATCGGAGTTCTTGAGCACCTTCTCGATGCGTATTTTGGCCAGTCGGCCCCATCCGGAGGGTTGGACGCTGAGCAGGGGGCGCAGGGAACGGGTATTTTTCAAGAAGGCATTGGTGACGTATTCACGCAGCTCGGAATCCACGATCTCGGAGGAGAGTTTTTTGATCAGAAGCGAGGCCGTGAATTTGCGCAACAAAAAGTGCAGGAAAACGATCACCGACAACGAGGCGGCGCCCAGGATGCCGACCAGGATCTGCACCCAGAGAGGCCGTTCGACCCAGGTCTGGAGGTCGAGCCAGCTGCCAACGGGCACGCCAGTACTCGAAAGGAGCCCAAAGAGTCCCACGATGGTGACGATGAGTCCTGCATCCAAAAGCAAGGTGTTCTTGCGCCACCGTTTGAGCAGTTCGGTAGTCTTGGGAGCTACCTGATAGACCAGCAGTTTGGCCGTGTGTTCGAGAACGCCGATGATCCGATAGGCCCGTTCCACCTCGACACGGCGGATGCGCTCGTCGATTTCGTCCATATCCTCCTGGCGCTTGCTTTCGTAGCGGGAGCGCATGGTATCGTTGTCGATGGGCAGGGCGGCATCGAGGTTGTAGATCTGGAAGAAGCGTCCGGCGGTCAGACCCGACTGTGCCAGGGAGCGTTGCCAGGCGGCGGTGACATCTTCGAGGTTGTCCTCGCGCACGGTGCAGTCCATCTGGTTGAGGATGAAGAGAAATTTATTTGAATCCGAGCGGTTGATGGTGTTTTTGACCAGGTGGTCCAGGGTATCCTTCATGGCGCCAGGCTCCGGGTGACGGGCGTCGAAGAAGACCAGCACCAGATCGGAGATGCTCATGATGTGATCGGTGATGCGCAGGGTGGAGGTGCGTTGGGCGTCGGCATCGAAGCCGGGGGAGTCGATGAGGATCTTGCCACGCAGTTTTTCGGTCAGGCAGGTTTTGAGCTGCAGATAGGCGTCGATGCGTTTGCCCTCGCCCTGGACCACGTTCTCGATCTGCTGGCTGATCTGATAGAATGGAAAGCGAGGATCGGCATCGAGAGCCAGACCTGGCAGGGTGCGGACCTTCTCCTCCTTGCTGTAGCAGATCACCGTGAATTTGTCGTCCACGGCCTGATTGCCGGTGCGTTGCAGCTTCTGGCCGATGAAGGTGTTGATGAAGGTGGATTTTCCCGAGGAGAAGGTGCCCAGGATCGAGATGAGTGGCCACCAGGAGACGCGGGTGGCAAAGGAGTCATCGCGACTGATCACCCCCATGCGGTAGGCGACCTGATCGAGTTCGCGGAAGGTCTGAACCACCTGGAGCAGGACCGGATTCTCCTGTTGCAGATGTTTTTCTAGGCTGTTGAGACGGCGATCCACTTGGCTGCTGGCACTGGTGAACATGCAATTCGCTCCGGATTGATGGCGTGATGGGCTTGCGTCCGCATCGTTATTCCGGACTCCTGGGGATCCGGAGGGACTGCGCTTTTCAGTATCCACGCACCAAGAAAGACAGACGCATGAAGATCCTATCATGCCTTGACGCAGAGCTAAAGGCACAGAGCCGCAATCCTGGAAGGCACGATACTGAATTGTGATATTTTAAAATAGAATAAACCTCTTGGAGGTGTGTCAGGATCGGGTATACTCGAAGCGAGGGCAGGCGGGAGCCAACGGGTTGTTCAGCCGGGGATCCTGGTCGGGACCGGAAATTTTTATTCGTTGCGGTTGACAGGCAGGTAAGGGAACTTCATAGTTTTTGGCTTGTCCCATGCAATCAAAGGGGGAGTTTTCTTTGCCGTGGTACCTGATTCGGGTGATTCACGGTCGGGGTGTGGGTATGCCCCCCTTTTTAAGTCAGTTTGTGCCATTCAAGGAGTGATCGAACGTGAAAATGACGGGCGCGCAGATCGTGATACAAACCCTGGTGGATCTGGGGGTCGATACCCTGTTCGGCTATCCCGGCGGCACGGTTTTGTACATTTACGACGAGATTTACAAGAACAAACACCGTATTCATCACTATCTCACCCGCCATGAGCAGGGCGCGGTGCATGCCGCCGATGGCTATGCCCGCGTCACCGGACGGGTCGGCGTGGCGATCGTGACCTCCGGTCCGGGGGCCACCAATGCCGTCACCGGCCTGGCCACGGCGCATATGGACTCGATTCCGCTGTTGTGCATCTCCGGACAGGTGCCGGCCCCGCTCATCGGCAACGACGCCTTCCAGGAGGCCGATACCGTGGGGATCACCCGCTCGTGCACCAAGCACAACTTCCTGGTGCGCGATGTCAAAGACTTGGCGCGCGTCCTGCGCGAGGCCCATTTCATCGCCCGCAGCGGACGTCCGGGACCGGTGCTGGTCGATATCCCCAAGGATATCACCGTGGCCGAGACCGAGTATGTGTACTCGAATGCCGAGCCGAAAATCCGCTCCTACAAGCCCACCCTGTCCGGTCATATCGGCCAGATCCGTCGTGGCGCCAAGATGTTGCAGCAGGCGAAGCGTCCGCTGCTGTATGTGGGCGGCGGCGCGGTGCTTTCGGACGCCTCGGAGGAGCTGTTCCGGCTGATGGAAGGGCTGAACTTCCCGATCACCAATACCCTGATGGGCTTGGGATCCTTCCCCGCCAACGATGGCCGCTTCATTGGCATGCTCGGCATGCATGGCACCTACGAAGCCAACCTCGCGGTCTCCAACTGCGATTTGCTGGTGGCCATCGGCGCCCGCTTCGATGATCGTGTGACCGGCAAGGTGTCGGTGTTCGCCCCGCATGCCTCGATCATGCACATCGATGTGGATCCCACCTCGATCTCCAAGAACGTGAAGGTGGATCTGCCGATCGTGGGGGATGTGAAGCATGTGCTCGCCCAGTTCAACGACCTGGTGCATGCGCCGGGCTACCGGTCCGGGTTGCAGGATCTGGCTCCCTGGTGGGAGCAGATCAACGAATGGCGCAGGCGCGAATGTCTGCGTTTCACCCAGGGGAGCGAGGTGATCGAGCCGCAGTATGTGATCCAGTGCCTGCACAAGGTCACCCATGGCGAAGCCATCGTGGCCACGGATGTCGGACAGCATCAGATGTGGGCCGCGCAGTTCTATGGTTTCCAGAAGCCGCGCCGCTGGCTCACTTCGGGCGGATTGGGAACCATGGGGTATGGTCTGCCGGCCGCCATGGGGGCCCAGGTGGCCAGACCCGACGGTCAGGTGGTGGTGATCACCGGCGAGGGTTCGATCCAGATGAATGTCCAGGAGTTCGCCACCTGTCTGCAGTACCAGCTGCCGGTCAAGGTGATCATCCTCAACAATGGCTATCTGGGCATGGTGCGCCAGTGGCAGGAGTTCTTCTACGAGCGGCGCTACGCCGAATCGGACATGCATGTCACCCCGGATTTCGTCCGCCTCGCCGAGGCGTATGGGGCGCTGGGATTGCTGTGCGACCAGGTGGATCAGGTGATCCCGACCCTGGAGAAGGGATTGAGCCATCCGGGCACGGTGATCATGGATTTTCGCGTCAGCCGTGAGGCCAACGTCTATCCCATGGTGCCCGCCGGCGCGGGTTTGAATGAAATGATTCTGATTTAGGAGGGCGCCATGCGTCACGTCATATCGGTGTTGGTGGAAAACGAAGCCGGGGTGTTGTCCCGGGTGGTGGGACTCTTCTCGGCGCGGGGGTTCAACATCGAAACCCTCACCGTGGCCCCGGTCGGCGATGGCGAGACCTCGCGCATCACCCTGGTGACGCGTGGCGAGGATTCGATCATCGAGCAGATCCTGAAGCAGTTGAACAAACTGGTGCCGGTCATCCAGGTGGCCGATCTCACCGAGGGGGAGCATGTCGAGCGCGAGTTGATGCTCGTCAAGGTGGCCACCGACCGCGAAACCCGCGCCGAAGTGTTGCGCATCGCCGACATCTTCCGTTCGCGGGTGGTGGATGCCACGCCCACCTCGTTCATGATCGAGGTGACCGGTGATTCGAGCAAGCTGGACGCCTGTCTGGCCCTGTTGACTCCGCTCGGGGTTACCGAAATGGTGCGCACTGGCCTGGTGGCCTTGTCGCGCGGCGAGAAAGGGATGGTTTCCAAGAGTGGCCACTGATCTCCTGAATCGAGAAGATCCCCTGGGGATCTCCATGATTCAAGGGTGAGAGGATCTGTCCCCCCTTCGTGCAAGTTTATGAATAAGACGGGTTGAATCCGGACCGCTTTGGCCTCATCATGAGGGATTTCAAAGGCGCGACATTGTGTCGGGTCACGATCGTCCGCGCCTCTCCTCCTATTCAGACAAAAGGGAAGCATCCATGAAAGTCTATTACGACAGCGACGCTGATCTGAACGAGATCCGTTCCCGTCAGGTGGCGATCATCGGTTACGGCTCCCAGGGTCATGCCCATGCCCAGAATCTCAAGGATTCCGGCGTGAGCGTCACCGTGGGTCTGCGTCGTGACTCCTCCTCCTGGGCCAAGGCCGAAGGGGCTGGTTTGAGTGTCAAAGAGGTCTCTGCCGCCGTGGCAGGAGCCGACGTGGTGATGATTCTGGTTCCGGACGAGCATCAGGCGCGTGTCTATCGCGAGGATGTGGCCCCGAACCTGAAGAATGGTGCTGCCCTGGTCTTTGCCCATGGCTTCAACATCCACTTCGGTCAGATCGATCCGCCCAAGGGTGTGGATGTCTTTCTGGTTGCCCCGAAAGGTCCCGGCCATCTGGTGCGCGCCGAGTATCTCAAGGGGGGCGGCGTGCCAAGTTTGATCGCCATCCATCAGGATGCCACCGGCAAGGCCAAAACCATTGCGCTGGCCTATGCGTCGGCCAATGGCGGCGGGCGTGCGGGCATCATCGAAACCAGCTTCCGCGAGGAGACCGAAACCGATCTCTTCGGCGAGCAGGCGGTGTTGTGCGGCGGCATCACGGCGTTGATTCAGGCTGGTTTCGAAACGTTGGTCGAGGCCGGTTATGCCCCGGAGATGGCCTATTTCGAATGTCTGCACGAGACCAAGCTGATCGTGGATCTGATCTACGAGGGGGGTATCGCCAACATGCGTTACTCCATCTCCAACACTGCCGAGTATGGGGATCTGACTCGTGGTCCGCGGGTGGTGGATGCCGGTACCAAACAGGAGATGAAGAAGATTCTCGACGAGATCCAGACTGGCGTCTTTGCCCGTGAGTGGATTCTGGAGAACATGGCCGGTCGTTCCCATTTCCAGGCGTTGCGTCGGCGCGGCATGGAACATCCCATCGAGCAGGTGGGTGCCGGGTTGCGGGAGATGATGCCCTGGATTCGCAAGGGCAAGTTGGTGGACAAGTCCAAGAACTGATGAAAAGCCTGTTGGCGCGAAAATCGTTGCGGGAATCCGGGGGTGATCAACACCCCCGGCAGAGATTCGGAGGCAGAGCCTCCGAGGTTTGGCGCTTGTTTTTGTCTTGAGGCGCCTCTTTCAAAGAGCGATTTTTTCACGCCCTTTATCGTGGAACTCCCGAAGGGAGTTCCACGGATGGGGGTGAGGGGGGGGCTTCCCTCAGCATGCAAGTTGGTGAAAAAATCTTCGCGCCAGCCTTGCATGTGGGATCGATTGGCGTATTTTGGCAAAACGATCCCGCGAACATGGCATGAAAAGGGCTGCCGGAGGCGGCTGCCCTTTTAGGCAATGCGCGCGCCCCGTTCTCCCTTCGGTCAACGGGTGGCGCATATAAGACGGCGCGCGGTTTCGCACATTTTAAAATGTGCGAAACGGAGCTTCATTGTGAAAAGCGCGCGAAAGACAAAAGATTTCAAGAGAACAAAAAAGCAAAGTCCCAGGGCTTCTCCCCGGACTCCACCAAGGGCTGCGCCCTTGGATCCCAGCAGGGGTCATGGTCCCCTGGACCCCATCCGTGCCTCGCCCGTGGTGGGGGGTCAACTTTTATCAGGTTTTGTTGGAGATCCCGCATGTCCACACGTTCGCCTGTGGCCAAGGAAGGTCTGCCGTTCATCGCCGCATTCGTGGCTGTGGCCGTGGCCGGTACCGCCCTGCACGCCCATCTTCTGCTTCAGGGAGTCCTGTGGATCCTGGCCGGCTGGTGTGTCTGGTTCTTCCGCGACCCGGAACGCCAGACTCCGCAAGGCGCAGGACTGGTGATCGCTCCGGCGGATGGCCGGGTGGTGGCCATCGAAGAGACCATTGCCCCCCTCTCGGGTCTGCCGGCACGCAAATTCTCCATCTTCATGAATGTCTTTAGCGTGCACGTCAACCGCTTTCCCATCGATGGCAAGGTGGAAGCGGTCGCCTACCATCCCGGCAAGTTCCTCAATGCCGCTCTGGACAAAGCCTCAATCGAAAACGAACGCATGGAGGTCCATGCCAAAACCGGCAACGGGGTGTCGATCTCCTTCGTGCAGGTGGCCGGACTGGTGGCGCGGCGCATTGTCTGCTACCTCAAGGCCGGAGATGCCAAGAAGGCCGGAGAGCGGTTTGGACTGATCCGCTTTGGCTCGCGGGTGGATGTCTATCTGCCGCTTTCGGCCAAGATCGAACCTGCCCTGGGCGACAAAACCCGCGCCGGCGAAACCATCATCGCCCGACTGTAGGGCGTGTTGACCTGTGAAGGCAGCGAGCCTTCAGGCAAAGCGCGACGCCCCGAGCTGCGTGGCATACACCTCAGTATGTGAGCAGTGAAGGGGGGGCGCCAAGCCGTATCAAGGCCGCTGACGCGATAGGTCAACATGCCCCAGCCAACCCCAAACATTCCCTTCATACCAAGTCATGGAGAC
>JADFZD010000058.1 GCA_015232705.1 Magnetococcales bacterium
TCTGGCCGGCATTCCGGGAAGCATGGGCGGGGCGCTGCGCATGAATGCCGGCGCGCACGGCGGTGAGATCCGCGATCTGCTGGTCGAGGCCGACCTGGTCGATCCCGAAGGGCGCATCCACCTGCTGCCGGTGACGGCACTCGGGATGGAATATCGCCGTTGCGCCATCGACTCGGAGTGGATTTTCACCGGCGCGCGGTTTCGTTTTCTGCCGGATGATGCGTCGCGGGTGCGGGAACGGATGCGCCTGTTCAACCAAAAGCGGCGACGGTCGCAACCTTTGGCGTGGCCAAGCGCGGGAAGCGTCTTCAAGAATCCGGCCTCCGGACCCAAAGCCTGGGAGCTTCTGGAACAGGCCGGGTTGCGTGGCCGACGCATCGGGGATGCGCAGGTGTCGCCCATGCATTGCAATTTTTTCATCAACCTGGGCCAGGCCACGGCTCAAGAGATGCGCCAATTGATCGACCTGGCACAAAAGAGCGTGGCCGATCAGACCGGAATCCTGTTGGAACCGGAAGTCAAATTCGTCGGATGGGAGTGAGCGTGACGCCATGCTGGAGCAACTCAAGCGCGCCCTTGCCGAGGGACAACGAATCGCGGTGTTGATGGGCGGGGCCTCGCCGGAACGCGAGGTAAGTCTGCGCAGCGGCACGGCTCTGCTGAACGCCCTGACCAAACGGGGCTGGAATCCTCTGTCCATCGATCCGGCCAACGGACGGGAGTTGCCGGAGGCCCTGCTGAAAAACCGGGTGGCGGCGGCGGTTCTGGCGCTGCACGGCGAGGGGGGTGAGGATGGGTCGATCCAAGGTTTGCTGGAGACACTTGCAATTCCCTATACCGGCTCGTTTGTGGGGCCTTCGGCGCTCTGCATGAACAAAATCGCCAGCAAACGTCTGTTCCGGGACGCGGGATTGCCCACCCCGGCCTGGGAGGAGGTGGTGATCGATGGCGAGGAGAGCCTGGCCTCACTGCCGGATTTTGCGCTCAACCCGCCCTGTTTCGTGAAGCCGATGGCCACCGGTTCGAGCGTCGGTATAAGCCGCGTCGATGACCGGGACGGTTTGAAGGAGGCGCTGCGTTTCGCGGCGCGGGCCTCGGGTACGGGCCGGACGCGGGTTCTGGTGGAAGAGGAGATCATCGGACCGGAATTGACCCTGGCGATCCTCGATGACCATCCCCTGCCCCTGATCGAGATCCGACCGGCAGGTGGATTCTACGACTACACTGCCAAATACGCCTCGGGGGAGACACGCTATCTGATCCCTCCGGAGAGCGTGGACCATGCGACCCTGGAGAAGGCCACGCGCATCGGATTGGCAGCCGGTCGGGTGGCGGGATGTCGCGGGTTGTACCGGGTGGATCTGATGGTGGATGGGGATGGAACTCCGTGGGTTCTGGAGATCAACACCCTGCCGGGAATGACCGCCACGAGTCTGGCACCGAAGGCGGCAGCCGCGGTGGGTTTGAGCTTTGAGGAACTGGCCGAGCGCATTCTGGCTGGCGTCGGATTGGAACGATGCCGCGCATCCTGTTGAGCGGGCTGCTCATGATCGTGCTGGCCTTTGCCGGTCAGCAGATCTGGGGGGTGCTCAAGCGGTCGAACTGGTTCCCGCTGGAGACGATCCATATTCGCGGATTGGTGAACATTCCGAATCAGGTGGCTGTGGGGGCCATGGAGACCCCCAAGGGAACCAATCTGCTGGCCATCGATCCGGAGACGATTCGTGCACGTCTGCTGGCGTTGCCGTGGATCCACTCGGTGAAGGTGAAACGGATATTTCCGTCCACTTTGACGGTCACCCTCGCGGAAAAGAGCGCGGTGGGCTTGAGTCGTCAGGGTGAACGGTTGATGGTGCTCGATGAGTACGGGATGCCAATCAAGCCGTTCGAAAAGGGAGATCCTCTGCTGTTGCCGGTGATCACTCCACTGCCCGGCGCAAAACAGGCGGAACAGACTGTTTTATTGTTGAATTTGTTGGATAAACAAGCATGGATCAAAGACCAGATCTCCGAGGCGGTCGGCATGCCGGGTGGTGGATGGACCCTATACACACGACGGGGTGTCAAGTTATTATTATCGAATCGTGCGGAGCAGGAACTTAGTCTCTTGCATAGGTTACAGAAACGTTACAAGATATTGGATCTGCGTATACGCCAAGTTGAGCTGCGCATCGCCAATCGGATCGCCATCCGGCCCGAATCACTCCCGGAAGCCACGCGTCCCGAAAAAAGCGACCCCAAACGCGCTCCGACCACCTGATTAACCGGACGGTACCCAAGCATCCGCCCGTCAAGAGTCGCGAGGTAATCGTGCGCATGCCGCATACAAACATTGCGCACAGTGCGTCAGGCGCCCTACGGGGCACGGATCAACACAAGATTTCGGGTTGAGCATGCCCAAACAGGACCAAAACCTGATCGTCGGCCTGGATATCGGGACCACCAAGATCTGCTGCGTGGTTGCCGACGTACAGCCCGACGGACGTCTGGATATCATCGGCATCGGCACCCATCCGTCACGCGGCCTGCGCAAAGGCGTGGTCATCGACATCGACTCCACGGTGGAAAGCATCCGCATGGCCATCGAGGAGGCGGAAATGATGGCCGGAGTGGAGATCAACATGGTCTTCGCCGGCATTGCGGGGGGCCACATCAAGAGTGGCAACTCCAACGGCGTGGTCGCCACCCGCGAAGGAGAGGTCACCCAGAGCGACATCGTGCGGGTGCTGGATGCGGCCCGAGCCCAGAGCATCCCCATGGATCGCGAGATCCTGCATGTCATTCCCCAGGAGTACATTCTCGACGGACAGGACGGCATCAA
This sequence comes from Magnetococcales bacterium, assembly GCA_015232705.1. Taxonomy (GTDB): domain Bacteria; phylum Pseudomonadota; class Magnetococcia; order Magnetococcales; family Magnetaquicoccaceae; genus Magnetaquiglobus. The sequence goes on from JADFZD010000058.1 coordinate 2,822, forward strand.
GGAGCCCCTTGGCATGCATGGGGTGCGGCTTGAGGCGCGGGTACACATTGTCACGGGCGCGGTGGCGTCGGCGCAGAACATCGTCAAGTGCGTCAACCGCTGTGGTCTGGATGTGGGAGATATCATTCTGGAGCAGCTGGCCTCTTCGGAAGCGGTACTGACAGCGGATGAGAAGGAGCTGGGTGTCTGTCTGCTGGATATCGGCGGTGGTACGACCGACATCGCCATCTTCTCGGAAGGACACATCAAGCACACGGCGGTTCTGGCCATCGGCGGCGACCATCTGACCAACGACATCGCCGTGGGGCTGCGCACCCCCACCCGCGAGGCCGAGCAACTCAAGCGCAAGTATGGCAGTGCATTGGCATCTCTGGTCTCGCCGGACGAGACGATCGAGGTGCCAAGCATCGGTGATCGCAAGGCCCGTTCCCTGACCCGTCACATTCTGGCCGAGATCATCGAACCGCGCGTCGAGGAGCTGTTTACTCTGGTCAACCGTGAGATCGCCCGTTCCGGGTATGAGGAGCACATTGCCGCAGGCGTGGTGCTCACCGGAGGCTCATCGATCACCGAGGGGATGGTGGAGTTGGCCGAGGAGGTGTTCAACAAGCCAGTGCGTCGCGGTGTGCCGCAGGGTATGGGCGGATTGACCGATGTGGTCTCCTCACCGGTTTATGCCACGGCGGTGGGACTGGTGCAGTTCGCCAGTCGCAACGAACGCGAGATGGGGCGTCGCATGCAACCCGAGCCGGGCGGATTGCCGATCAAGAATGTGTTCCAACGCATGAAGGATTGGTTTGGCGGACTGTTTTGACGTTTTCGAATGTCGGACCGTGCATGTGGCGCAGCGGATTGCACGGTTCGGTTTTTTTTTACCCATTGTATCATGATTGCATTTGTTCCGTGGATCTCTCGAAAGGGCGGTTTACGGGCAGGATGATGGGGGTCTCCCCTCGACGTGTAAAGTTTGCAGTGTTCTTGAGTCAGGGAGCCTGTGAAACAAGAATGGACCGTGGTACTCCTGACAGAGAGAGTCTGCGGATGGGTGAGAGCGGAGCCTCTCCCATCAAGCACCAGTTTATGAGCGTTACCTTCCCAAGAAAGAGGATCTTCATTCATGGCCATTGAATTCGAGACGACGACAGAGCCGTTGCAGCGCATCAAGGTCATCGGCGTGGGCGGTGGTGGCGGAAATGCCATCAACAACATGATTCAAGCCCAACTCGAAGGGGTGGAATTCATTGTGGCCAACACCGATGCCCAGGCTTTGGCGCGCAATCTCGCCCCGACCCGGTTGCAGATCGGCACCAACATCACCCGTGGATTGGGTGCGGGGGCCAAACCCGAGGTGGGGATGCGTTCCGCGGAGGAGAGTCACGAGAGTCTCAAGGAGGCGATGCTGGGTGCGGACATGGTGTTCATCACGGCGGGCATGGGCGGTGGCACCGGGACGGGTGCGGCGCCGGTGATTGCGCAGATCGCCAAGGAGTTGGGCATTTTGACGGTTGCCGTGGTGACCAAGCCGTTCGGATTTGAAGGTCGTCGGCGCTTGCAGTATGCCGAGGAGGGATTGAAAGAACTGCGTGATCATGTGGATACGGTGATCACCATTCCCAACCAGAAACTGCTGTCGATTGTCGGCAAGAACACCACGATTCTGGAAGCGTTCCGCAAGGCGGACGATGTGTTGTTGCAGGCGGTGCGCGGCATTACGGATCTGATCACCATCACGGGTCTGGTGAATGTGGACTTTGCCGATGTGCGCACGGTGATGGACGAGATGGGTCATGCGATGATGGGTGCGGGCGAGGCGACGGGCGACACCCGTGCTTTGGATGCGGCCACGCAAGCGATCTCCAGCCCGCTCCTCGACGAAATTTCCATTCATGGTGCGCGAGGCGTGCTCATCAACATCACGGGCGGATACAATCTGGCGTTGCAAGAGGTGGACGAGGCGGTCACGGTGGTCAAGGACATGGTACACGACGATGCGATTATCGTTGTGGGTGCGGTGCTTGACGAGTCGATGGAGGATTCGGTGCGGGTGACGGTGGTGGCGACCGGCATTGGCGAGGCGGAGCAGGTTGCCTTTCCGAGCAAGGAGAACATCACCAACAAGACCCAGGTTTCGGCCAAGCCGGTGGTACCGCAGCGTGGCAGCAGCCACAAGGCTGCGATCACGGCCAAGGAGATCGCCCTCGAAGGTGTTGATCCCAAGAAGAGCAACGTGCGCGTACTGCGTCGTCCGATGCGCACTTTGGATGATTTCAACTCTCTGGAGCAGACCAACAACGAGGATGCGTTGGACATTCCGACCTTTTTGCGTCGGCAGATGGACTGACTTTTCTCGATCGTTTCGGGCAATCAAGACGCCTCCGGATTTCCGGGGGCGTTTTTTTTGGTCGGTGGCGCGCTGGGTATGGTTGACGCAGGCGTTTTTTAGTGTCAGGGATCCTGCACCTGTTCTGGATCGATCGGCCACGGCATTTCATGACCTGGATCGTCGTTGCGCCGCTCACTTTTGTTATGTGCGACTGCAATGGCATGGCTTTCCGCCTGAGAACCTCCAGGAGACCCCGACTGTTGACCCCCTCCTCTCGGTCATGTATCAACCCCATCTGCACTTCTGACAAAAGGTGCCGCCATCTGGCCAGTTGCACCCCTTCCCACACCCCGGCCTTGTGCAATCCCCCTATTCTCTTGTCAGATTTTTTCCTTCTCCCAGGGAAAATAATCGGCTATAGTGAAATTTTTGATTCATGGATGTTACGTTTCCGTTGGTGTGTTGGCACTATAGTTGCTTTAATCAGCCATGTCTGACACAGTGGGAGAGATCTGACAGACAAAACAGCAAATATTTGACGTTTGCTTGCCGTTTTGTCCGCAACATCCCACGGATGCCTGTGAAAAAGAAGGGTCCCAACAACGGAATCAAACTGAAACGGAACCTAAAGCCATGCTTTTTCAACGCACTCTCAAGAATACCATCCGTTGCACCGGGATCGGACTGCATGGCGGTAACAAGGTCTATCTGTCGTTGCGACCGGCGCCGGAAAATACCGGCATCGTCTTTCAGCGCATCGATCAGAGCAACGCCTTGATTCCCGCACGGGTCGAAAACGTCGTCGATACACGCCTCTGCTCCACCATCGCCAATGCCAATGGCGTGCGCGTCTCCACGGTCGAACACCTCCTGGCCGCCTTCGCCGGTCTCGGCGTCGATAACGCCTACGTCGATCTCGACAGCCCGGAAGTCCCCATCATGGATGGCAGCGCCGCACCGTTCGTCTTCTTGATCCAGTGCGCCGGCATCGTGGAACAACGTCTCCCGAAAAAATGGCTGCGCATCAAAAAAACGATCTCCGTCTCCCACGAAAACAAACGCGCTTCCTTCCAACCCTGCGATCACTTTCGTTTGAGCTTCCATATCGATTTTGATCACCCCCTGCTCGAAGAACAAGGGGTCGAAATCGCCATCACCGAAACCACCTTCATCAAGGATATCAGCCGCGCCCGCACCTTCGGTTTCCTCAAGGATCTCGAAACCCTGCGCGCCAGTGGTCTGGCGCGCGGCGGCTCCCTGGACAACGCCATCGTCATCGGTGATTTCCGCATCCTCAACGAAGGCGGCCTGCGCTACGAAAAAGAGTTCGTGCGCCACAAAATCATCGATGCCATCGGCGATCTCTACCTGCTCGGTCGTCCGATCCTGGGCCATTTCAAGGGGGTCCGCTCCGGTCACGCCATGAACAACCTCCTGCTGCGCAAGCTCCTGGCGCGCACCGATGCCTGGGAGTTGGTGGAGTCCGCCGAACATGCCCCATTCCAGGAACTTGTGCAAAACGCCGTGCCGCGCGCGCTCCAACCCGCCGTTGCCTTCTCCATGTAGCGCCTCGATGGGGCTGTTTGGCCGACGCCAAACAGCCTTTCACGACCGCCTGGCGTTATCCTCTACTTTGCGCGCCCCAGTATTCCTGGCTCTCCTGATTGCCTGGACGCTCGGAATCGCCGGCTGCGAAAAGCCGAACTCCAAAACGCCCGCTCCGGTCATTCAACAGGCCGAAGCCTTCCTCCAGGGCGAAAAACTCCTGGCGCGCGTGACCCTCGATCCCACCTTCCTGGACCGCCTCAGCGAAAACCTGCAACAGGGCGAACCCCTGCTCGCCACCTATCGCTTCCGCCTCATCCGCAAACACCCGTGGCTGCCCAATGCCCATATCTTGGACCGACAGATCCTGCGCCTCATCCGCATGCGCCTGATCACCGAACGCTACGAACTCCAGGAGAACCAACAACGCCTGGTGCACTATACCACCGACGAAAACGAGGCCCTGCAATTCATCGGCAATCCACGTTTTCTGCTTCTCCACCCGCGTTTCAAACCCCTGCCGGATACCGAATATATCCTGGAAACCCGCGTCACCATCACCCATGAGGGGATGTCGCGCATGTTCCGCTTTCTGGATCGCTGGCTCACCTGGCATCAACCCATGGACTTCTTCCACCAGTCGGAACTGCCATGAAACGGCTCACCTTTCCCATTCGTCATGTCTATCTGCTTCTGGTCCCCCTGGTGGTGGCCATCATCACCTTTCTCACCGCCCAGGGATTGCGCGGCGCTGCCGCCGTGACCAGCGGCGATTACGGCGTGGCCTTTCTGATCCTGCTCTACATCAACCTGTTCCTGGCCCTGGCGCTGGGCTTTCTGGTGCTGCGCCACGTTTTCCGGCTCTGGCTCGACCGCCGACAACGACGCACAGGCTCCATGCTCCGCACCCGCATGGCCATGATGTTCGTTGCCCTCTCCCTGCTGCCCACCCTGATCATCGCCATCCTGTCGGTCAATTTCCTGAACCGAGGCGTGGATTCGTGGTTCTCGGACCGCATCGCCAGCGCCATGGATACCGCACTCGGCGTCTCGCGCGCCTACTACCGGGAAAGTCAACGCAACGTGCGGCATGATGCCGAAGGGATCGTCCGCAACCGCGCCGTCGCCTCGGCGCTTGCCCTGGAGGACAACGAGGCGGTCGCCGCCATTCTGGAGGTGGAGCGCAACGCCCGCGGACTCGACGAGGTGATCATCCTGCGCCCGGACGGCACCAGCATCGCCAAAGCCGGCGGGCTGCCATTCGATCCCTTGCCCGATCTTGATCCCCTGATGGATGGGGACTCCCGCGCCCTGGTGATCACCAGCGACGCCGGCGACCGCGTACGCGCCTTCGTGGCCCTGGACGACAACTATGTGCTCGCCACCGGACACTGGATCGACCGGCAGATTCTCGGCCAGTTGGAGAATATCGAAGCCGTCTATGTCGATTACAAGAATCTGCGCGCCTCACACGGCCTCCTGAAAGCCAACCATACGGTCACGCTGGCCCTCATCGCCCTGCTGCTGCTGCTGGCGGCGATCTGGTCCGGATTCCGTATCGCCGATGACCTCACGGATCCGATCGCCGAGTTGATCATCGGCGCCCGCAAGGTGGCCATCGGCGATCTCTCGGTCACCCTCTCGGTGACCGGCAACGACGAATTGGCAACCCTCATGGCCGCCTTCAACGCCATGACCCGCAAGTTGCAGGAAAACCATGAGGAGTTGCAATCC
>JADFZD010000059.1 GCA_015232705.1 Magnetococcales bacterium
GAAAGCCTCATTGCCAATAAGGCAACTTCGGTTTCTTACAATTCACAATATGAATCAATATGTTAGCTCATGCAATCACCCGCAACTGCCGGATCTGGGTTGAAGTGACGCGCGTCATCGTCTCACCCGCGCACGGAGGTTGAACGCTTGGGACCCCGGCATCCAGGGAGACAGCCCGCATTGTGCGCCGGAATCCAGGGAGACAGCCCGCATTGTGCGCCGGAATCAGTGGTTGTTGACCACACTGGCCGCGCCAAAAGGGAGTCTGCCGTGCAGCAGATCCAGGAACGACTCACGTCCCAGGGGAGGGCTGAAGAAGAACCCCTGAACCTCGTCGCTGCCCTGTTTCTTGAGGATGCTCAGTTGCTGATCGCTCTCCACCCCTTCGACCACCACCTGCAATCCCAATTGTTGGGCCATGGAGATGATCGCCGAGGTGAATGAGGCGTTGCGTCCCTCGGGGGTGAGATCCTTGACGAACGATCGGTCGATCTTGATCACCTGGATCGGCAGACGTTTCAACAGTGCCAGTGAGGAGAAGCCGGTTCCGAAGTCATCCATGGCAATGGAGATGCCCAGATCGTGCAGTTGTCGCAAGGTATCGGCAGCCTGGTCCGGATTGCCGACCATCATGCTTTCGGTGATCTCCAGTTCCAGATTCCTGGCCGGAAAACCGGTTTCACAGAGGGTCTCTTCGACCAGGGCCACCAACCGCTCGCCGTCGCGAAACTGCAAGGCAGAGAGATTGACCGCCAAACGCAGATCCGAAAATCCCTCTTCGAGCCAACATGCGGCATCCCGACAGGCGGTACGCAGCACCCAGGCCCCGACCTGGGTGATCAGACCGGTTCCTTCGGCCAGGGGGATGAATTGTTGAGGGAACAACACCCCCTCGCGCGGATGGTCCCAGCGTACCAGCGCCTCCATGCCGGAGAGACGTCCGGTGGACAGGCGTACTTTGGGTTGATAGTCGAGAAAGAATTCGTCGTTCTGGAAAGCCAGACGCATCTCTCCTTCCATGGTTATGCGGTGATGGGCCTGCCGGTCAATCTCCTCGGAGAAAAAGCGGAAGGCGTTGCGTCCCGATTGTTTGGCCAGATACATGGCCGAGTCGGCATTGCGGGCCAGTTCGTGCGGGGTGGAGCCGTCGTCGGGATACATCCCGATGCCGACGCTTCCGGAGATTGCCACCTGCTGACCCTTGAGCACAAAGGGCGTGGAGAGTTGTTCGAGAATTTTGCGTGCCACCAGTTCAGCCATCGACTCGTGCAGAATGTCGGCGAGAATCACCGTGAACTCATCCCCGCCCAACCGCGCCACGGTATCCGACTTGCGCACCACCCCTTTGAGACGTTTGGCCACCTCGACCAGCAGGGTATCCCCGGCGTCGTGTCCCAGGGTGTCGTTGACCCACTTGAAACGATCCAGATCCACGAACAGCAGGGCGAAATGCCTTCGCCGGCGTTCACCAGTCAGCACGGCCTGTTGCAAGCGGTCGTGAAAAAGTTTGCGATTCGGCAGTCCGGTCAGGGTATCGTACTCTGCCTGTTCGCGTAGCAGGGTTTCAAGTTTCTCTCGCCGCCGGATCTCATCATGCAAACGCTGATTGGTCTTTTCCAGGATGTCGCGTTGTCGCTTCAGGGCCAGATGGGCCGCCACCCGCGCCCGTACCACCGCCGGGTTCACCGGCTTGGTGAGAAAATCGACCGCCCCCGCCTCGAAGCCGCGCGTTTCGGCATCCATGTCGTTCAACGCTGTCACCAGAATCACCGGAATTCCGCGTGTTGCCTCTTGGGCGCGCAGCCATTGGCACACTTCGAAACCATCGATTTCCGGCATCATCACGTCGAGAAGCACCAGGTCCGGTTGATTGGCGAGCGCGCTCTCCATGGCGGCCTGACCGCTCGTGGCAAACAGCACCCGGCACTCTCGCAGCAGGATGTTACCCAACAGACGGATGTTGTCGGGTGAGTCGTCCACAACCAGAACCGTGGGTTGGCTATCGACCGCTTCCATGGCTGTCTCCTTACGGCTCTGTTGAATGGTGCAGAGTATGGATCAAGGCATCGACATTCTGCTTGGCCAGCGCCATTTCCAAGCGCTCCATATGCCCGCGCAGACGGGTCACGACCTCATATGATCCAGGCAAGCCAGAAAGTTCCGATTCGATACATCTATAAGCAACATCACAGCGAATATCCCCCTTGTCCAATAATATGCTCAATTCCAGTAGAGAGTGCAACAGATTATTTTGATCGATTGAACGCACATTCATCTTTCTGGAAACCTGTTCAGGTTTTTCCGAGGTACGATCGATCTCATGCAGCACCTCATTCAGGGCCTCTTCCAGCTCCGGCATCCGGTGCGGCGCGGCCATGGGATCCCCTTTCCGCAGGACGGATTCCATCGCCCCCGCGACACGTGTCAGCCGCAGGGCGTCGATGTTGGCGGCAGCCCCCTTGAGTTTGTGCAGGCGGTTTGTGGCTTCTGCCCAGAGTGACTGATCCAGAGGCTCGCGGATCCAGGAGACCGCATCGCTGAACTCCCGACGGAAATTGGCGGTCAGCCGCTCCTGCAATTCGGCATCGCCTTCGCAACGGTTCAGACCGGCACTCCAGTCGATGGGGCCTTGCGTCGGCTGGTTCGGTTCGTGCGTCTCCAGGACTGCAACCGCATCCGGCTCCGGTCCGGCCACTTCCGTGCACCAGCGGAGCAGCTTGCCCAGCAATGCCTCTACCATCACCGGTTTGGCCAGATGATCGCGCATGCCGGCTGCCAGACAGGCTTGGACATCCTCGACCAACACGCTCGCGGTCATGGCGATCACCGGCGGGGCGTCTGGGATGGTGGCGAGGTGACGGGAGGCCTCGATGCCATCCATGACCGGCATCTGCACATCCATCAACACCAGATCGAAGTGTCCCGGAGCGGCGGTGCGAACCGCCTGAAGGGCCTCCTGGCCGTCATGCGCCTCGATTACCTCCAGACCGCGGCGCTGGAGGATCTCGCGGATCAGTTCGATGTTGTCCTCAAGATCATCGACCACCAGGATGCGTTTGCCACGCAGATGCTCGATGCCGCGCGGATCCTGCATCGTGGCCTCCCGCAACGCACGTGAGACACTCTTTCCAAAGCGCTCCATGATCGCGTCAAACAGGGACGATGGGGTCACCGGCTTGTGAAGAAAACTGCCAATGCCTGCTTCACCGGCTGCGGACATGACCATTTCCCGTTCGAAAGCAGAAACCATGATGATCACCGGGTGCAAAGGAATCTCCGGATCGGCGATGATACGGCGGGCGGCTTCGATGCCATCCATGCCAGGCATGGCCCAGTCCATCAGGATCAGATCGACCGGTTCCTGGGCTCGTGCCGCGCGTCGCAGGGAGCGAATCGCCGCTTCGCCCGACTCGACCGCTGCATGCACGAACGCCATGGCGTGCAACAGGCTGGAGAGAATTTCCCGGGATACCGCATTGTCGTCGACCACCAGCACGCGACGTCCGCGCAGATCCTCGGGTGTTTCCAGAGGAGGTCGAACGTAGCCATGGGCCACGGGGAGCGGAATCCTGAACGAAAAGCGGCTTCCCACGTCAGGCTGGCTGGAGATGGTCAAGCCTCCGCCCATCATCTCCACCAGATTGCGACAGATCGCCAAACCCAGCCCCGTGCCGCCATATCGGCGCGTTGTGGAGCTGTCCGCCTGCTGGAAGGGTTGCATCAAGCGATCGATCTGATCAGCGGCGATGCCGATTCCGGTATCCCGCACCTCGAATTCCAGGGTCACCTGTCCGGCATCCGCCGAAAGCATTTCGACGGACAGCACCACCTCGCCACGCGGCGTGAACTTGACCGCATTGTCGCACAGGTTGGTCAGCACCTGACCCAGTCGAATGCCATCCCCGACCAGCTGACGCGGCACATCCAAGGGAATCGAGACCAGCACTTCGAGTGCCGGATTGGCGCCGGTCTTGGCGAGCACACCGTCAGTGACCCGCTCCATCACCTGGTACAGATCAAAGGGTAGCTGTTCCAGATTGAGCTTCCCGGCATCGATCTTGGAAAAATCGAGGACATCGTTGATCAGGCGCAACAGGGACTCCGAGGCAGCCTGGATCTTGGAGAGGTAACCGCATTGCTGCGCGGATAGCCCGGTCTGTCTCAACAGGTGGCCCATGCCCATGATGGCGTTCATCGGCGTGCGGATTTCATGGCTCATGTTGGCCAGAAAAGCCCCTTTGGCGCGATTGGCGAGCCTGGCGCGCTCTTCGCTGGCGCGCAGTTCGTCTTCCATGCGCTTGCGATCCGTGTTGTCGCGCGATACCACCACCAGACCTTCCACACGGCCATCCCGGCGCAGTTGGGGAAAATAGGAGACATCCATCCAGCGCCGACCGAGCGCGGGAAAATCGAACCATGCCTGAAAGTTGATGGATTCCCCTCTCAGACAGCGATCCATATTGCCACGAATGCGCTGGAAGGTCTCCTTGCCCAACAGATCGGAGACCGAGTGGCCTACGATTTCATGACGTTGCTTGCTGTGGGCGAGCAGGTAGGCTGGATTGACCGTGCGATAAATATAATCGTGTCCTATAAAGGACATCTGATCTCTGGAGACGGCGACGATGGCGGCAAATTGGCGCAGGCTCTCTTCTGCCAGGCGTCGTTCGGTATGATCGACCAGAATGAGCCGATGCTCGATGATCGTGCCACGCTCGTCCATCTTGGGGGAGACCGACAGGCTGACCCACAAGGAGGTCTGGTTTTCTCCATGGAGTGCCACCTCGCGATTCTGCACGCCCGGACCGGCCAGCAGGAACATCGTGGACGAATCCACGAGCAGATCCCCAAGCGGTATCCGCTTGGTGTGGTTGAAGTCGCGTCCGAACAGTGTGCATGCGGCCCGGTTGCCGCGCAGGATGTGACCGTTGCCGGCGTCCACGGACAAAAAGGCCACCGGCGCGTTCTCATACAGATCGCGCATCAACTGCTCGGAGTTGCGCAAGCGCTCCTCGGCCTGCTTTTGTTCGGTGCGGTCATTGAAAAGGGCGACGATCTCCCCGGATTCGAGGCGAAAGACTTGGTTTTCCACCCAGACCTGGAGATGATCATCCTGATACTGGGTGACCGGATGTGAGGCTGGCGTCCCGGTGTGATAGACCTTCTGAAAGATCTCCAGCAAACCGCAGTTGCGCACACCCGGGAAAATCTCGGTCACCTTGCGTCCGGTCACCTGCTTGGGACCGGTGTGGGTGATGCGGTATCCGGCCTGATTAAGCTCCTTGATGATGAAATCCGTGCCATTGTCCCACGCCTCGTAGACGGCCACGCCGCTGGCCATGGTGTCGAACAGGAGGCGGTAGCGTCGTTCGTTGGCGGCGAGTTCTCGCTCCAGTCGCTTCTTTTGAAGGCGTTCGCGCAGATTGCGGATGCCGTCGGCCATTTGAGCGGTCAAATCGCGCAGCAGATCGATCTCGATGGCGTCGAATGCGTCGGCCTGGATCGCATGCACGGTGAGCGCACCGATGGTGACCTGATTGATGGTCAACGGCAGGGCAATGCAGGCCTGCGGATCCTGGCGCGCGGAAGGCTCGTCGGTCGAGAGCCACGGGTGTTCCGAACGCATCCCCTGAATGACGCAAGGAGTTTTGGTACGGATCGCCTTGCCGGTGGGATGATGCTCCAGGGAGGCTTTGTCCCAGCGGTAAGGGGAGTCCGGGGAGAGGGAGTCATGGAAACCGTGGAATGCCACAGGCTGGATGGAGGACGCATCCTCGGGATCGGTCATGCCCACCCAGGCAAAATGATAGCCCGTATCCTCGATCAGCGCCCGGCAGAGTCGTTCGAGGATCACTCGTTCCTCATCGTCCATGGCGAGGATTTCGGAAAAACTCAACCGTCCGCGCAGGGCGCGGTTGGCCTGTGCCAGGCGTCGTTCGTGCTCGCGACGCTGGGTGATATCCTCCAGCACGCCGATGACATGGCGAATCTCTCCGCGAGGATCGCGCATGGCAACGACCGCCACCGATGCCCAGTAGGATTCGCCATTTTTCTTGCGATTCACCAGTTCACCCCGCCAGGGACGTTCCGAGGTTCCCATGCGAACCCCTCCACGCGCGCCTTCGCGCAATCCTAATCGATCCAGACCATTGGCCAGTCCGATCAACTCCTCGCGCGCATAGCCGCTCAAGGCCGTAAAGCGGGCGTTGACGTATTCGATCGTTCCATGGGCATCGGTGACGATCACCGCTGCCGGACTCTGTTCCACGGCGGCGGAGAGTTTCTCCAGTTCCATGGTTTGACGGTCCTGGATCTCCATGGCCTGTTTGCTCATCCACAGGGAGAGTGCCACGCTCCAGATGGCGAACAGGACGTAGAGGCGGTTGATGATCGCTATCCAGAGGGAGACATCCTCCAGGTCAGAGAGCCAGAAATCCAGCAGGACCAGCAAGGAGAGTCCTGTGGCCACAAACAGGAGTCGATTCCGGGTGTCCGGCGCCCGCCAGTCCAGAAGCAGGACGATGAGGTACAATACCCCGTGGGCGGAATCGAGGGGTTGCAGGATGTCGAACAGGAAGATCGCCAGGGTCAGCGGCACGGCCTTCAGCATGAAACGGCGTCCGCTTGTGTGTGATTGGGAGTTGTCCGAACTCTTGATGGTGTTCATGTCGCTACCTCGTGCCCGCAGTTCGGAGCGGTGAATCAATCAGAGGGTTGGTCTGTCAATCATGATCTGCGTTGACGGATGCCGGGTTGTTTCTTGATAGAAAAAATATTGCGTGACAAAATCCAATTTTGAATTTTTTTGTTGCTTTTGCGTTGCGGTATGAATTATGATGCACTGCAACGATCAGGACAATGAGAATTCATGCGCTACCGGGAGTACTCCAACCATGCGACTCGCTCTCACCCACGGCATCTTTTTGGAGCCGGAAAACTGGACCTTTTTCAAAAAAATTCGTCCTTCGGCTTTCATTCCGACCCTGCCGGTCTCCTGGCCAGTCCGCGTTCCGGACTCAACCACGGCGGTTCAACCGATCACCCGACAACCCCGCGCTTTATCCATCGATGCGCTTTTCATTCGTTGGATGCGCGTGGCGCTGATTGGTGCGCTGGTTGCCCTGTGGTCTTTGGCCGGCTGGGTGATCGTCGATGCCCTGCAACGGATCTTTTCCTGAATTTTACCATGGATCGCCCTGGGGCGTGTTGACATAGGAAGGCAGGGAGCCTTCAGACATGGCGTGACGACCCGAAACTGCTGCTCCACGGTGGTATGCGGGCAGCGAAGGGGCGTCGCAACGCCGTATCAAGGCCGCTGACGCCATGTGTCAACACGCCCTCACGCGACCATCCGGATGCGGTTTTCTTCAGGCATGCCAGGAGTCTCCCGCGTGCCGGAGGTTCCTGGCGCATGCCCCCCTTTTTGTCGGCATTTGTCTGTCCCCCCCTCCTTGGAATATCTTTATCAGCGTTTGCTTCAAATCATTGCCAAGCCGCGCAAAATCAGCCACAATACCGCAAAGAACACTCTTTTTGTATTCCTTTCAACCTTGTCCAGAAGGATCCGTCCATGAAAAAACAGCTCCTCGCGGCGACGCTTGGGGTGGCGCTGCTCTGCGGAACCGCTTCGCTCAGGGCCGCCCAGCCTCAGGAACAAAAACCCTTCACACAAGCCGAATTGGATCGCTTTGTCGCCGATTATCCTGCACTTCTCCAGGGGCTCGGCAAGCAGAATCCCCAGCTTGAGGTGCCGCGCACCCCGTGGATGGTTTCGAGCATGCGCGGCGATCCGAATTTCAATGCCCAGTTGAAGGAGAAGAACTGGGATCCGGACCGTTTCCACTATCTGCTCAATCACATCAACACCGGCCTGGCGCTGGTCGAGGCGGAAAAGAGTCAGGCCGAAATCCAGGCGCGTCTGGCCAAGGAGCGTCAGGAGAGCGAAGCGCGTCTGGCCAAGGAGCGTCAGGAGAACGA
>JADFZD010000005.1 GCA_015232705.1 Magnetococcales bacterium
ACGAAAAAGACGAAAAATCAATACAAGAAACCTCGGAGGCTCTGCCTCCGAACCTCCGCCGGGGACCTTCGGTCCCTGGACCCCTGCATAACGTTGGAAATCCTGTTTATCACGCCATTTCTTCACAAACCACGCCCCCAGGGAGAATTTCCATGCTTCTACCCTTCATAAAATGTCACGGATCCGGAAACGACTTTCTGCTCATCGACGAGATGACCACCCCCTTGGAACTGACGGAGGAGAACCGCAGTCGGCTGGTTGTGGCCCTCTGCCGACGCGATGGGGGCATCGGCGCAGATGGCGTGCTGTTTCATCAACCCGCAGAAAACGCGGACGCACGCATGCGCATCTTCAACGCCGACGGCTCGGAAGCCCGCATGTGCGGTAACGGTATCCGCTGTCTGGGTCGCCTCACCCTGGAAAAATACGCCCGTGACACCGTGAACATCGCCGTCATGCAAGGGATTCTGCGCATCCGATGGGTCAAAGATTTCTTTCCCGGTGTTGTGGCCTGCGAAACCGAAATCAAACCAATCTCCCTGAATCCAACAACCCTGCCCATGGTCTGGGAAAAACCCCAGATGGTGGGCGAAATCCTGCCATCCCTCTCGGCAAACCTGCGCTTTACCGCACTCTCGGCGCCCAATCCGCACATCAGCGCGCCAGTCGATACGCTGGATCGCGATGATCTGATCCGTATCGGACGCTTGGCCAACGGTGCCCATCCGCTCTTTCCGGATGGGGTGAATGTCAGTCTGCGTCGCGTCACCAGCGCAGATAGCCTCTTTGTGGCCACCTACGAACGTGGCGTGGGTTGGACCCACTCCTGCGGAACGGCCATGACCGCCTCTACCTTTGCCGCCTGCCTGGACGGCGCTCTGCCGTTCGGACAACCGATTCGGGTCTTCAATGCCGGAGGACAGGTGCTTTGCACCGCGCTGCGCGCCCCCGAAGGGGAGGTTCATGCCGGTCTGCTGGCTGGCAATGCCACATTCGAATGGGATGGCGAAGTGGAAATCGATCCCAGCGATGCACTCAATCCCTTGCGGCATGTGCGCCGTATGCGTGATCGCGACGACGAAATACGCGCCTACGATCGGTTCAAGGCGGCCTGCAATGCGGAATGAGCCGCTCCTGCTCCCCTGCTGATCGGCCCATCTCCCATGCGGACCTGGGATGGCACGCCTGATCTTTCGAAGCGTACCCACACACCGCCCATGTCACTTTCTTTCCTTCTGGACGTTTGATTGCCATGTGCAGGATGGGGGGTGTTCCCCCCTCCCTGCACCCCTGGCGCCCGCGATAGACGCCATACGCTCCCTGAATGACGCATGGCCGTCCCACCCCTGAATCCCATGCTCGCCTTTGCATCATCCCAGATCCGGCAGTTGTGAACCCTTACCTGAGACAACATTTTGATTCATAAGGCCAACCAAAAAAGGTTTCCTTGCCAATCAGGGAACCTGGATGTCGTGCGATCCACCCTATGAACCCATGGGTTCGCTCATGCAATCATTCGCAACTGCCGGATCTCGATTAAAGGCAAAAGCAAAGTCCCTTGAATCCCACCAGAGGCCATTGGCCTCTGGACCCCCTCCAGTAATTACCAAATATCCCGAGATGGTTGCGGTTAAACCGCACCCATCTCGGGATACGTCGTTTTCCAACAGGCCGCGTACACGATGTGGGAGTCGATTCCAAAAAACGGAAACGACTCCCACGAAGGCGGCGCGCCGCGCATTTTTCGCGAAAGACGCGAAAAATGCTTCTTTTGAAGAGCGCGCCAACGTCAAAATCAATCTCCTGGGTGATGAACCTCCCAGACCATTTCTTCTTTTTCACCCGTAAAAACGACACATTCCAAAATGAGTGCGGTTTAAAACGTGTTTATGCGTTTTTTTCCCATCTTGCGAACCTGTCATACTCATGAACGTTTTTTCATTTGCCAAGCTGTAATTCGTTATGCCCACATCGATCCACGATGACATGATAATACTATCAAAAGTTACAATAATACCTTGTTAATGTCATGCAATATGATCATGTATGATTATAAGTGATTAGTTGAGGCCAATTTTAATATCTTTTTTCTTGACAAACGCCAGGAAATAACCGAGTATTCATGTCGCCAGGTCAACAATAACCAGGCCGATCAATCGGAGGAGAGGATGGGGAAACAAAAACAGACCCAAAGGGACGATGATAACGCTGTTTTCAATAGGACGATGCGCGATGCCAACCACCTCTTGGGAGAAATTGCTCATGTACAACGCAGTCTGGATGCCATTCACATGGACATGCACGAGAGCATCGAACGCATCAAACGCGCTTCGGAGGCCTTTGCAGCACCCCGCCGCGCCCGCCTGGAGGCGTTGGTTGCCGAATTGTCCACGTTTGCCGAGAGGAACAAACCCCTTCTGTTCGCCAGAAAACGGGGTATTGAACTGACGCATGGTATGCTGGGATTTCGGCGCACACGTGCCATTCGACCCCCGATTCGTGGTGGCTGGGGGGGTGTTCTGCAAAAAATCAAGGCTCTGGGTGCATCCGAAGCGATCCGGGTACGCGAGGATGTCAACCGGGCCGTGTTGCGCGGCTGGTCTGTGGAAAGATTGGCCCAATTGGGGATCGAGAGCGTGCGATCGGATCTTTTTTGGTATGAGTTGAAAGTGGACAACCTGCATCCGGATGCCACGCCGTCATCGGCGCATCTGGAGACTACGCCAATCGGGGAGGTCAAATGATGGAAGGTTTGGAGCTGATCTTGAAAGAGGATTTGCCGGGATCACTGGAGGAGATCGCCGAAGTGATCGGACGGGAAGGTGCATTGCAGCTGGTGCATGCCTGTGGAGGGACACGTATTTTCGTGCCGCGCAAGCTGCGGGTTCAACATAAGCTGGTGACGTTGTTGGGATTCGAGCAGGCTCGCAAGCTGTCGAACCATTTCGGCGGGGAGACGCTGACCGTGGTGCGCGCCGCGGAGTTGCTGCGTCGACGACGCAACCGTGAGATCATACGGCGTTACGATACGGGTGCGGGCGTGCGTCAATTGGCGCGCGAGAATGCCCTGACCGAGCGGCAAATCTACGCGATTCTCTCGACCTCTGTGTGATGACAGGGGAGTGGGACCTGCCGTGAGGCGGACAGGCTCGATTGTGGATGTCACGACTTCCCCGATACGGATCGACGCACGCCTCGATTCTGTATCGGGGAAAAGTCGAATCCGAAAGATACTACAGAACCTTCTTTAAGGACTGATCGATCCGTTTGGACATCGAGGAGATTTCGCTGATGACCCGATCGATATCCCCGGCCAGGTCGCGGGCCACGCGGGCCGTGCTTTTCACCTCGCCGGCCACGACCGCGAAACCCTTGCCGAACTCACCGGCCCGGGAGGCCTGGATGCCAGCGTTGATGGCGAGCACTTCAAGTTCGTTGGAGATTTTTTCAATGCCATGCAGGGTCTTGGAAACATCGCGGGTATTGCGATCGATCTCCTGACGGACACTGGCCAGATCGGCGAAGACCTGATGATTGGCCTGGCCACGCTGTTCGCTGAAGATCTTGTAGAGCATCAGGATCTGCGACACGTCGATGACGCCTTCCTTGCCGACCGCCTCGACGACCATGCGATGGACATCCGGCGAGCCGCTGCAATCGACGATCAGATCGGTTTTGAAGTTCTTGAGTGCCACTTCGGGTTTGGAGACGGTCTTGATGCCCAGCTTTTTGGCCATGGCCAAACCGGGTGCCGCGGAGTCGGGATCGGCCACAAAGAGGAGTTCCACGCTCTTGTTGTGCGAGAAGAGTTCCAGGACCTCGCATCCTTCCTTGCCGGCACCGATGATGCCGATTTTTTTGCCTTGTTCACTGGTTGCCATAGTCGTTCCACCCCGTGGTGCCGGATCACTGTGTGTTGCGGTCGAACTTGTTGGAAAACGCCATCACTTTCCCGAATGCAAGAAAAAAGCCAAAAAATCTTATAGTTCGAAGCAGGATTGCGCTTTTATGACCGATTCTCGATGCCCATTACCGTAGCACTCCCGAGGGGAGCTCCACGGATGAGGGGTGAGGGGCTTCTCCCCCCATCGTGCGAGCTAGAATAGCACACGTTTGCATGCAAGGTCATGGAGTTTGTGAAAAAAAGTATCGAGAATCTTTGATGGAACACAATCGTATCCAGGCAGCAGGGATTCATCTTGGTTAGAATTGATGATTTTTATAGTCTCATCAATTATTTGACCCTTTTTTCCAACGAGCACCCCTACCATGGCGGAGTGATGGACCAAAAATGGGCAAAGCGGATGAGATCGACAGAGAGAATCGGGATGATCGGCGTGAGCGTTTGCGTGCTGCATTCATGGAGAGTGGCGGAAATCTGGCGCGGGCCGCCAGGCAACTGGGTGTCGCGGAGAGTACGGCGCGCCATTGGCGTCGGCTGGATCAACAGGCAGGTGTGTCGTGGGAACTCCGAGGGGATGGCGCGTTGTTGGATCGGGCCGCCGGCTGTCTGATCGGCAATCGCCGCGATCGAATCGTGGGGGCCATGCTTGAGGAGTATCTGGAGTTGCACAAGGAGGCGGTTGCCTCTGTCAAGCGTGGCGAGGTCAAGCCGCTTGAGCGGGTGGATGCCTTGTCGAAGTTGTCCCAGGCATTGGATCGCACCTTGCGGGCCCTGGGCAAGGCCAGTCCGGAGTTGTCACGGCTGGGGGTCGCCAAGTGGGTCTTGGAGCGCCAAGCCGAGTTTGTCCGTCTTCATTACCCCGACTATCTGGAAATGTTCGTGGAGATCCTTGAACCGTTTGGCGAGGAGCTTGTCACCTGCATGACAGGCGGAGAAGCGACCCATGCATCCGCGGAAGAGCTTGCCTGAGCGGGTTGCCGCACCGGGAGGTCAGGGTGGCACACGTCCCATCCTGCGGATGCACCCAAACGGTCGTCATGCGACATTCTGGGAAAACCTCTTTACCTCGGAAGCCCGATCTCCGCACTCACGCCAAGGGGTTCATTCGCCACCCCGGCCCTCGTGGGAAACCCCATCGGTCACCTCCCACCGGTAAGCGGGATCTCCATGCAGCCGACACACCCCGCGTCCCGCATCCTTGGCCGCATAGAGTGCCACATCCGCACATTTGAGAAGCCCTTCGAGCTGCTCCGCATGATCCGGGAAAATGGCCACCCCGACGCTCACCCCAATGACACACTCCTGACCATTGATATGATACGGCTTGGCCACGTCGCGAATCAGCCGTTCACCCAACTGACGCGCCACCTCCCCCTCGGCACACTCCGGCAACAAGGCGGCAAACTCATCCCCGCCCAGACGAAACACTACGTCGGACTCCCGCAACGCCTGCTTGAGACGTCCGGCCACCGCCTTGAGCAGCAGATCGCCAACGTCGTGACCCATGGTATCGTTGATCGGCTTGAAGTGGTCCAGATCCAGATACATCACCGCCATGCGACGCTGATAACGCTGACAGACCGCCAGTGTCTTCTCCACAAGTTGCGAGAAAAGCCGACGATTGCCCAACCCGGTCAACGGATCGCGGATCGCCATATCCTCGAAGTGCTCTTTTTGGTGATGCAGCTCGCCGATATACGAATAGATCGCCGTGGAGGCGGTCTCAAAGGCGTGATCGAGAATCTGGATTTCGTTCCCCTTGCCGGATCTGGCGAGGTGCGGCACGTCCAGCCGTTCGTTCGAGCAGACCTCAACCAGGATCATCGCCTTGTCACGCAGACGGTTCAGCGGCAGCAGGATGAGGAAATGCATGCTCAATCCCAAAAAACCGATCATCAGGATGATGATCAGCGACGACCAGCCCAGACGCAGCGCATGGTCGCGCAACGCCACACGGATCGGACTGAAATCAACCGGCAGAATCAGACAGAAAGTACGTCCGACGATGGCCTGAGGCGCGTACAACAATCCGTGATCCGACTCCTCGACACGATGGGTCTGAGCCGACGCGCTTTCCGGACAGACACGCACCCGTTCCGGATCGGGCGTCGGCCAGTCGCTGTCATCCAGCGTGCTCGCCAAAAAACCATCCGGATGACCGATCGCCATGCTGGTCACCTTCTTGCCATGCGCGCGCGCCAGATCTGGATGGATCCATCGTCCCAGAACCAGCAAACCGACGCTCTTGCGCTGCACGCTGATCGGTGCCAGGGCCAGCATGGCCCAGCGGGAGTCCACAGAGATCGAGACCAGATGACCACCGGTCTTGATCCCTTTGCTGACCGCCTCGGGCGGCAATGGTTGGTCTCCCACCAAACCCTCGGTGGCAAAAAGGGTTTTGCCACTCGGATCGAGCACGCCCAAAAAATCCACACCGCGGATGGTTTCGGACAAAAACAGCACCTTGCGCATCAGGCGGTTGAAATCCTGATGGAAGACCGTGACCGCCTCCTGCAACTCCCCATCGCGCGACACCGCGTTGGCCAATTGCGACAAACCGCTCGCCTCGTGATCGATGAGAAATCCGAACTGCGCAGCGCGGGCTTCGTGCTCGATACGAGCCTTGGTATGCAGGGTTTCGTTGAGAAAGGGATAATTGATGAAATATCCGACCGCCATAGTGGATAACACGGTCAGGATCAACAATCCGACAATGGGTATCAGGAGACTGCGTCCGCGATTTTTTTTGCGTTCAACCTCCGTGGGAGGTGATGTATGATCGTCCAAGGTTTCCATGTTCGCATGCCTCTTCCCATGGCCTGATCAGGCGAGTAATCCACTTAAAATACGTTTTTCCCAACCAATAAGCAAGAAAAATGGACTTTTAGATTCGCTAGTTTCGCAAGATACCGGTTCATGACAGCCATGTGGGATGGTTTCATCCTTGCTTATGAATGCTGTGAAATCCTCATGCATCCACCCTCCTGACGCGCGCTTGCCGCCAACATCCACAATCCCCAAAGTGCTGCGGAAAAGTCCCGTTGTCCGCGCAGATGCGCATCGATCAACCGTTTGACCCCCTTGGGATCGAACCAGCCGGTGGCAGCCAGGGTCTCCACAAAGGCGCTATCGCGCAGACGCCCTGCCAGTACTCCCCGGGTCCAGGCCACAAGCGGCAGGTTGAATCCCTGTTTGGGACGCCACAAAATCTCCTCGGGCAGCACAGGACGCATGGCCTGTTTGAGGAGATATTTTCCGATTCCGTTATGTAATTTCCATTCCGGGGGCAAGCCGGCGATCCACTCGACCAGCTGGTAATCCAGCAGTGGCGCACGCACCTCCAGGCCATGGGCCATGCTGGCGCGATCCACCTTGACGAGCACCCGTCCGGCCAAAAACCCTTTAAGATCCAAATACTGAACTCTCGACAAAGGATGTTCCGGGGCATCCGCCGCGTAAGCGCGCCAAATCTGCCGGGTATCGAACCCCTGCAGGTCGCGTCGGGCCTGTTCCGTATAGAGACCCTGCCGGATCTCGACCGGCATGATCTCCACCGCTTGCAAGGCTGCACCGACCCAATCCGTACCCAGGGAACGCAAGGTGTTGCGCGCCCGCAAAAAGCGCGGTGCCCAATCGAGTTTGGGATACCAGCGGCCTGGCCAGCCGAAGAGAATCCGGCGCAGCGATGCGGGCAGTGCGACTCGCATCCGTTCTTCAGCCAGCAAGGCGCGATGGCGGGTATATCCTGCCAGGTTCTCGTCCCCGCCGTCGCCTGAGAGCACCACCTTGGCATGGCGTCGTGCCATGGCGCAGACCAGCCAGGTCGGCAGGGCGGAAGGATCTCCAAACGGTTCGCCATAGTGACGCGCCAGGGTATCGAGCAGTTCGAATCGTTCCGGATCGGCCTGTTCCACATGATGGCGCATTCCGTAGCGCATGGCGACGCGCGCCGCATGGCTGCTTTCGTCGTGGTCGCGATCGGCAAAGGCGACGGTGCAGGCTTCGGGTGGATCCGGTATCTGTTGGGCCATCAAAGCCGCCACCGCCGATGAGTCCAACCCTCCGGACAGAAAGGTCGCCACCGGCACATCGGCGATCAGATGGCTTTTGACCGCGGCGGCGAGCCGTTCCCGCAGCTCTGCGGCGGCTGACTCCGGTACTCGATGGCCGGAGGCGACCTCGAAGCGTGGTTGCCAGTAGCAGGTCGGTTCGGGCAGGGGCGCACCATGTCGCACCCAGAGCCGATGGGCAGGAGGCAGTTTATGGATGTCGGGATGGATGGTCAGCGGATCCGGCACATAGCCCAGGGCGCAATAGCACTCCAGGGCCTGCATCGACCAGGGGCGGCGGCGTTCATCGGCAGCGGTGATTCCGCCGATCTCCGAGGCAAAACCCAGCCAGCCATCGGCATGCACGCCATAATAGAGCGGTTTCATGCCCAGTCGGTCGCGCGCCAGAAACAGGCCACGTTTTTTTTGATCCCAGATCGCAAAGGCGAACATGCCGCTCAAGCGGGTCACGCACCCTTCTCCCCAGGACTCCCAGGCGTGCACAATCACTTCGGAGTCGGAGCGGCTCTTGAACTGGTGTCCCAAGAGAAGCAGTTCCTGGCGCAACTCCAGAAAATTATAGATCTCGCCATTGAAAACCAGCCATGCCGATCCATCTTCGTTGGTGATCGGCTGATCTCCGCCCGCCAGGTCGATGATCGCCAGTCGTCGGTGGGCCAAGCCGACGCCCGGAGCCAGCATCTCACCCGCGCCATCCGGTCCGCGATGCGTCTGGGCGTCATTGAGCCGCTTGAGCCGTGTGCGTTCCGGGGTCCGTTCCCCGTGCAGATCAAACAGTCCGACGATGCCACACATCGAATGACCATCTCCGGGTCCATTTGCGCGCCAGATGGGGAATCAACAGATTCATCGGCATACGCAGCCAGTGGGAACGGGTATAGAGCAACCAGGCGGCCACCCCGGTCAAGGGATCCAAAGCCTGTGCATCCGGGTGTTTCGGCAGAATCACCCGTGGGATCAGATGGCGCCGCATGAAACGCGCATGCCATGGTGTCCTGGCGATCCCGGTCAGTTGTCGGCTTATGGTTTCCGGGATGGGTGTGGCGCACCAGCGGTTGCAGCTCCACAAGGCATGTTCGAGAGGTCGGCTCAGGTTCAATTTTTGGGCCCGTGCAAGCAGCTCATGCCAGAAATCGGGCTGTTCCCCGAAATGACGCAGCAGGCTATCCAGATCGAAAAGATCCCGGAGTCCCATGCGTTCAAAAGCGCCGTCGTAAAACAGGTGTACTGTCGCATGCAGCACCATGTCCGCAGGTGCGAGAGTCCAGACCCCTGGATGGCCTGGCACCTCCCGGACGTTTTCGATCAAGGGTGCCGAATCGGTCACCAGTCGTCCGGTACGCGGCAGAATGGCGTGATGCAGATCCAGTTCGCTCAGGCGTTCGCGATGTCGCATGGGCGGGAGTTCGTGCATCCATTCGCGGTAGTAGCGTTGGTCGTAGTCATCCGGCAGTGCGCTGATCCAGCCCCATGCTTTCAGTGCCTCTTCGGCCATATTCAGGTCCGGGTACGGGAGCAGCAGATCCACGTCACCGGTCAGGCGGCCCTGGGCAAACGGCATCTCCAGCATATGGTAGGCTGCCCCTTTGAGCAGGATCACCGGCAATCCCGTGCCGAAAAAGGCGCGTTGGATGCGTCCCACCTCCCAGCGGATGGAGCGTTCCCGATCCAGTGCGATCATGCGTGCCCCCTCGAAGATCGATTGGATGCGTGTGGGCAGGGGTGACAGGCATGCGGCTTGTTCCAGACGTTTTTCGAGGGTTGCCAGGATGGCGTTGGTGCGTGCCAGGCGCAGCACCACCTCCTGGCGTGCGGGGGGCATGGTCGGGAAGGTGTGCGGGGAGAGCCAGGCGGTCAGGAGCCATTGGGCTGGGGTATCGGGCATGCCGGATCCAAGCGTGTGAAACGCGCGAAGGGGCAAGTTGCCATCGCGCGTTTAGGTGATGGGGTCCAGAGGCCCATGGCCCCTGGTGGGGTGCAGGGCAAAGCCCTGAGGTTTTGTATTTTTCGTCATTAACCGCACCCATCACGGGATACGTCGTTTTCCAACAGGCCGCGTGCAAGATGTGGGAGTCGTTTCCAAAAAACGGAAACGACTCCCACGAAGGCGGCGCGCCGCGCATTTTTCGCAAAAGACGCGAAAAATGCTTCTTTTGAAGAGCGCGGTAAAGTCAAAACCCTGGGAGATGAATTTCCCAGACCCTCTCTTTTTCTCACCACTAAAAACGACACATTCCAAGCTGGGTGCGGTTTAAGAACGCGACAAAAAACAATCAAACACGGAAAAAAAAGGAGATCTCAAAAAATACAAGAGAAGTCAAAGTCAAAAGCTCACAGGAAAAATCATACAGCCCGGGGGCGCTGTCTCCGAACCTCCGCCGGGGGAGATAATCTCACCCGGACCCCCATGAAACTTTGTCAATCCCCTCTGCCGAATGCTACCATTCCCCACCATGAACGAACCCGACGCCACGCCATCAACCGCTGCTCCCACCTCTCCGCCCGGCTCGCTGGCCGGACACCCGGCACTATTCCTCGTCGGCGCCGTGTCACGCCATCAATTTCCACCCGACGACCTGCCGGAAATCGCCTTCGCAGGGCGCTCGAACGTTGGCAAATCCTCCCTCTTGAACCGTTTGCTCAACCGCCGCAATCTGGCGCGGGTCAGTCGTACCCCAGGCCGCACCCGGGAGATCAACTTCTTCTCCATCCGCGACCAGGCACGCTTCGTCGATCTCCCAGGCTACGGCTTCGCCGCCGTGGGACGCCAACAACGACTGGTCTGGGATCGGATCGCCGAATCCTATTTCAACGAACGCCGTTGCCTGCGCGGCGTGATCCTGCTCATCGACCTGCGCCGGGGCCTGCTGGACTCCGACCTGGAATTGATCGCCTACCTGGAAACACGTGGCATCGGATTCTTACCCGTGGCCACCAAAATCGATAAACTCAATGCCAATCCACGCCGCCAGGCACTCCTCGTTCTAGAAAAAGAACTTAAACAACAAACAAAACTGGCCATGTCCCCTCCCCTGGCCGTCTCCTCCCTCGACAGCAGCGGCATCCCCACCCTCTGGGAACAGCTGGAAAAAATCCTGAGCACAGGCTAGTGCGTGTTGACATATGAAGGCAGCGAGCCTTCAGACAAGGCGCGACGACCCGAGCAGCGCAGCATACACGGTCGTATGTGAGCAACGAAGGGGCGTCGCAACGCCGTATCAAGGCAGCTGACACACTATGTCAACACGCCCTAAAGTCAAAATCAAGACCCTGGGAGATGAATCTCCCAGACACTCTTTTTTTTTCACCAGTAAAAGCGACACATTCCAAGCTGGGTGCGGTTTAATTAGTGCGCCAACGGCCTTGATACAGCGTTGCGACACCCCTTTGCTGCTCACATTCGGACATGCATGCCGCACAACTCTCGTCGCGTCTTGTCTGAAAACGCACTGCCTTCATCCTGGATCTGCCAGTTGCAAAGGATGGCATGAACGAACTTATTGGTTCCCTTGGTGAATTGCAGGAAACCGCAGTTACCTTGTCCGTCATGAGGCTTTCTTGCTATTTTCCATATGGATCAAAATGTTGTCTCATGTGAGCCATCGCAACTGCCGGATCCAGATTCAAATGTCAACACGCCCTGACTCTCAGGGAGAGCTTCCCCCTCACCTGCCAATCGCAGACCTCCCGGTCAACCCACACCTAAATCCGCAACCCCATACAGCCTGTCCAGAATCGCCACGACTCGCTCACCCGTGCGGCCATCCCACAATTCAGGAATTGCTCCCTTTTTCCACGCCCCGGCAAAAAGTCGATCCAAGGCCGGACGGATCGCCCCAGGATCGGTGCCCAACAACTCGTTGGTGCCCACGGTCACGGTCTCTGGACGCTCGGTGGAGTCGCGCAAGGTAAGACATGGCACCCCCATCACCGTGGTCTCCTCGGTGATCCCCCCGGAATCGGTGATCACCGCCTTGGCGTGACGGGCCAGATGGTTGAACTCCAGGTAGGGTTGTGGCTCCACCAGAACGAAATTCCCAGGAAGCCCGGACAGCCCCTGCAACGTCCGGCTGGTGCGCGGATGAACCGGAAAGATCACCGGCAAACCCCGCGACGCCGCACCTATGGCCTCAAGCAGGGCGGACAAAGAGGCCGCGCCATCGACATTGGCCGGTCGATGCAGGGTCAACAACAGATAGCCTCCAGGCTCCAAAGCGTGCTCGGACCAGAAAGCGGGCGGACGCAGACGCGCCAGATTGGCCAGCAGGGTATCGATCATGGTGTTGCCGACAAAGAAAATTCTTTCATCGGTCACGCCCAGGCAACGCAAATTCTCGTTGGCTCTCTCGCTGGTGGTGAAAAAATGGTTGGTGATGGCATCCGTGACCATGCGGTTGATCTCCTCGGGCATGCTCCAATCCCCGGAACGGATGCCCCCCTCCACATGCGCCACCGGAATGCAGAGCTTCTGGGCAGCAATCGCACAAGCCATGGTGGAGGTGACATCCCCCACCACCACGCACAAAACGCTCGGCTGCTCCAGCAAAAGCCGCTCATACCGGGTCATGATCGCCCCGGTCTGCTCGGCCTGGGTGCCGGAACCCACCTCCAGATTGACATCCGGGGCCGGAATGTCGAGTTGGGTGAAAAACTCCCCGGACATGCGCGCATCGTAATGCTGGCCGGTATGCACCAGCCGGTGACGCCAACGCCGCTCACCGGGCGGGCGGTTGAGCAGGGCATGCAGGATCGACGCAATCTTCATGAAATTGGGTCGCGCGCCGGCAATGATGTCGATCAGCGGCAGGGACATGACAGGGATCCCGGTTCGTGGTCCATCTATGAGGACGTGTTGACACAGAAAGGCAGCGAGCCTTCCGACAAGGCGCGACGACCCGAGCAGCGCAGCATACAAGGGAGTATGTGAGCAGCTTTAGGCGTCGCAACGCCGTATCAAGGCCGCCGCTGACGCACGGCTGTCAACACGACCCAAAGGCTGTTTGGCCATGGCCAAACAGCCTGTCACTCCTTGGTCGGTGCGCTCACCTGGGAAAAGTCGATCCCGCCCGGCTCAAACCGCTTGAGCGCTTCCAACGGTCCACGCAGCGTCCAGGGCTGGGTCAGACCCTGATAGCGTTCGACATCGAGCGCCACCGCCCGCAAGGCGGTCGTCACATCCACGCTCAAATTGGCATCGACCTGACGCTTGACGCAGTCCACCTCCCCGGACCCGCTTACCAGCAGATCCGGACCACTGGCCTTCAACTCGGAGATGCGCGATCTGCCTTCACGCAACTGCGCGGTCGCCGTCAAACGGGCAAACGTGGTCTCCTCCGCACCAGAGAGCGGCGCACGCTGCCGGGTGAACTGCGCATGCGCCTGACGCACCTTGCCAACCAGATCCATGCCACTCACCACCCCATCCGCCATATCCAGGCGGATCTCGCCATCCAAGGCACGCCACAAAGCCAGCCGCTCGTGACCACGGGTGGTCAGACGCGCCTGCCACCCCCCCTTGCCATCCACACCGCTCCAGCCCAATCCATACTTCAACAATGACCCGATACGTACCCCTTCGGCATCCTGCTCCAGACGCAGCACCGGCTCCGGGCCGTTTTGATCCACCTCGATCCAGCCGCGCGTCCGTCCTTCGTGGAGACCGAAGGTCAACGGATCGACGCGCATCACCCCATCCTGTGTGGCAACCACCAGATCCAGATCGGTCAGCTCCCCCTTGGGGGTGATCAACCGTCCTGCCTGAAAAGTCCCGGCCACCCGCCAATCGCGACCCGGCAGATGGAGGGTACTCTCCCCCTCCCCTTCACTCTTGACGCCTCCTGACAGCAGGGGGACGAATCGGGTCAGATCCAGGCTGTCCACCCGCCCATCAAACCTGAGCCGCGATTCGGGCACCGACCACTCGGCAGAGCCGCTCAGATGGGTATCGTCCACGCCCAGGGAGAGCTGCGAGATGCTCCAGGTGCCACTCTTGTGCGAAAACGCCACCTCGGCTTCGGCCCCGGCACACACCTTGCCATCCGCGGGGGCAGGTATCGTCCGTCCCAGGGCGATCAGCAACGCCCGAAAATCAAAGCGTCGCGCCTCCAGGCTCCCCTCCAGAAGCAACGGCTGCCCCCCTGCGCGCAGCTCGCCGATGACCTTCAAGCCCGCCGGACCCTCGATCTCCAGGTTGTCCATCGCCAGAACGCGACGCCATGGATCGGCGCTTATGTCGGAGCGGATCACCGCCCGCACCCCTGCCGGAGGCAGGGCATTGGCCTTGAGCAGCAGGTTCACGCGCGACTGAAGCGCCGCCAGACGCCCAGAATTCAGATCCATCTCCAGCCCACCCTGGAATCCCAAGGTCAGCTCACGCATCCACTCGGCATCCGACCAGAGATTGGCGTTGAGTTCCAATCGCGACCAAGCCGCCTGACGGGCATGGGTGTCGAGGATCAGTTCGGCCTGGAGTCCGGCCTTGACCTCCTTGATGAGACCTTGGGCCACAGCGGAAGTAAGCTGGATCGTCAACCCCTCGAAGCGGATCTGGCCCTGATCGAGGGGGCGCAGCTGGGTTTTCATCTCCAGGCGACCTTGAGCCCCGTGAGCGGCTTCCAGGAAACGAAGCGTGCTGCCCACCGTCACCGGACGGCCCGGATGGATTGGACCGGTGGTGAAATCCCATGGTTCGATCTTGAAATCCAGGCCGGCTTGTCGGTCATGCACGAACAGTGAGGCTTTGCCAATTTCGATACCGCCGTTGGAGATTCCCAAAAGTCGGTTCAACAGCGTTGCGGGATTGACGGGGGTGTCCGCACGCCCGGCGTCGTCTCTCTGGCCTGGATGCGCCAGGAGGCTCGACCAGTTGGCGCGCCCATCCTCGCGAGTGACCAGACGCAATCGCAATCCGCTCAATTCCGCGCGATTCATCTCGACACGCCCGGAGAGCAGAGGCACGAATTTCACCCCCATTACCAGGGTACGCGCCTCGGCCAAGGGCTCGACGCCGAAGTCGGGATCCTCTTCCAGGGATAAATCCCGCAGGATCAACTCCAGACTCGGGAAAAAGGCCAATCCGACATCGCCTCGTATGGTCAGCGTCCGACCGGTCGCGCTCTTGACAAGCGCACCAATCGGCGCCCGGAACTGATTGGGGTGAACCAGCAGCGGCACGGCAACCAGCAGAATCACCATCAGCGCCGTCAGACCTGCCGTTACTTGCAAAGCACGTTTCAGGGTTGGATTCATGCCCGTTTCCCCTCAAGCCAGCTCTCGCCCCGGCAACCGGGTGGGAGCTACATGATCCGCAGGCGCTTCACCGGTTCGCCGTTCTGAAGATGCGCATCGAAAATCTCGGCGACATCCTTCGGCTTGACACCACCGTACCAGACACCCTCCGGATAGACCACCACGGTGGGACCCTTATCGCAAGGACCCATGCAGAAGGTGCCCGTCACCATGATCTGTTCAAAAAGACCCCGATTTTCGATCTCGCCGGCAATCGCCTCGAACACCGATCCCGCCCCCGCGCCACCACACGAGCCACGTGGATGACCCGGCGGACGCTGATTCATACACACGAACAAATGATGCTTGAGTTTCATGGCATCTTATTTCCTTTTGTCAAATCTATGTTGATGGGAATGCCCGTTCACGTCCCTTGCCTTTGGATCCGGTTCCACGGAAAAAAAACGGTTCATGTTCATTGGGGGTTGATTTTGGGTGCCAAATCCCTGAAAGTCAATCAAAAGAGATTTTGCCCAACCGCCCGGATCCACCTTTCGGCTCCCAGCGCGCCCGACGCTCCCAGAGCGAAAACAGACCTGCGTGGATTGGCACTTGCTGTTTGGGAAAATCATGATATGCTAATGTTCGTTTCGATGCACGAAAGATTCGAACACGGTAAATATAACTTCTTTTAATGGTTTCAATCCTATCTGTCGCGAATCGATCACGGGTTTCAACCCTAAACCCTTCGTGGCGATATTGATCCAACCGGTTCAATTGACTTCCGACTGGATCCGAATGTACAAATCTTTAGTCTGCGAAATGTTTCGCCCCCTTTCATCAGCACGTTTGAGGAGATGCCATCATGCCGAGTTTTGAACTGAACGGCCGCACCTATGAGACCGACGAGGACGGTTATCTGGCCAACCTGGCCGACTGGAGCCCGGATGTCGCCGGCTACCTCGCCAAGACCGAAGGCGTGGATATGTCCGAGTCCCATTGGGAAGTGGTCAATTTCCTTCGCGAATACTATGATGAGTACAAGATCGCTCCGATGATCCGCATCCTCACCAAAGCCATCGGCAAAAAGCTTGGCAAGGAAAAGGGCAACACCAAGTATCTGTATGACCTCTATCCGGGCGGTCCCGCCAAGCAGGCCTGCAAAATCGCTGGACTCCCGAAGCCGACCGGCTGCGTGTAATCCTGATCGGGCCACACCTCCGAAATCATCATTATCCGCCCGGAATGGTTGTTTCCCCAACCTCCGGACGGGGTCGAAATGGATGCCGATTCGGTTTTGAATCGGATCGGTATCCCATTTCCAAGCCTCATCCCTTTTCTTGACATGGGGAAAGCCGGATGTTGACCTTCCTCGCCTATATCGTCCTGACCATTTTCGTTCTCGGTTTTCTAAGCCGGATTTTCGTCTACGCCCGCTCTCCCGCGCCGCTCAAAATCGCCACCACGCCCGCTCCCACCACTGTATCGGGTGTCGCCTGGCGACTCTTCACCGAGGTGGTCTTCTTCAACAGCCTCTTCAAGAGCGACAAGCTGGCCTGGGCTGGTGGTCTGGCCTTTCACGGGGCCATGGCCGTGGTGCTGATCCGGCATCTGCGCTATTTCTGCGATCCGCTTCCGGCCTTCGTCGCGCCGTTGCAGATCTTCGGCATCGTGGCCGGCATCGTCATGGCGGGAGCCCTGGCTTTTCTCCTGCTGCGCCGCCTGGTCTTCGAGCGTGTCAAATACATCTCCTCCAAGGCGGATTATCTCTTTCTGGTGCTGCTGCTCGCCATTGCCGGATCCGGTCTGCTGATGGATTTCGCGTTGCGTCCCAGCATCGTAGACATCAAGAGCCATATGCTTTCCATGTGGCGTTCCGTGACCGGTCTGCCGCCCATCGGGTCTGCCGGTGATGTGATGTTCCTGTTGCATCTGTTGCTGGTCGGTCTGCTGCTTGTGGTTTTTCCCTTCAGCAAGCTGATGCATGCGGGTGGCATCTTTTTCAGCCCGACGCGCAATCAGGTGGACAATCCACGGGAAAAGAAACACGTCACTCCCTGGGCGAAATCGTGACACCGTTCGGGGTGGCAACAGCTCATCGACATTCGAGATGATCGCAACCTTTTTTCAGGAGTTCTCGCGTGGCTGACTATCATGTTCCCGTTGTCGGGGATGACATCAAAACGCCTGATCTGAAAACCGGCACCATGGCCCATCTGCACCCGTATCCGGCCACGGCCAAGCATATGGACCCCATGGGGTTTCCAGGCGAACGGGTGGAAAACTGGCAACAGAAGGGCATCGAAAAGCTCGGTGAGTTGCTCAAGAAATACCGTTCTCTCCAGGTCTACCTGGACATCTGCGTCAAGTGTGGCGCCTGCACCGATAAGTGTCACTACTACCTCGGTACCCAGGACCCCAACAACATGCCGGTGATGCGTGCCGAGTTGATGCGCAGCGTCTATCGCCGCTATTTCACCCCGGCTGGCAAGCTGGTACCGGGTTTGGTGAATGCCGCCGATTTCGACGAAGAGACTCTGGGCAAGTGGTTTACCTATTTCCACCAGTGCTCCCAATGTCGCCGTTGTTCGGTCTTCTGTCCGTTCGGCATCGACACCGCCGAAATCACCATGGCAGCCCGCGAGATCATGAATGCCATTGGTGTGGGTCACAAGTATTCGGTCGAGATCATTGGCAAGGTTCATCAGATCGGCAACAACCTGGGCATTCCCAAGCCGGCACTCAAGGGAACCTTGGAATTTCTTGAAGAGGAGATCCTCGATTCCACCGGGTATGACGTGCGCATCCCTCTGGATCAGGAGGGAGCCGATGTTCTGCTGGTCGCTCCTTCGGCGGACTTCTTCAGCGAACCACACATCCAGTCTCTGATGGGGTATGCCAAGGTATTCCATCAGGCCGGCATTTCGT
The DNA here is from genome assembly GCA_015232705.1 of Magnetococcales bacterium. Taxonomy (GTDB): domain Bacteria; phylum Pseudomonadota; class Magnetococcia; order Magnetococcales; family Magnetaquicoccaceae; genus Magnetaquiglobus. The sequence goes on from JADFZD010000005.1 coordinate 18,130, forward strand.
TCACGATCAGTTCGTATGCCTCGGAAGCGGCCAATTTCGGCATGTTCATAGGCTCTTATGATCAGCAGAAAAAAATTGCCAAGCGTGTGGTGGAGCAGGCCCGCGACCTGAAGGTCAAGCGACTGGTGGTTGGTGAGTGCGGACATGCCTGGCGCGTGGCCTATGCTTTCTGGAACACCCTGAATGGTCCGTTCGATTTTCTCGATCCCCGTTATCCGGCCCCGCAGCATATCTGCGAGTTCACCCATGACCTTCTCAACCGGGGTGCCCTGACTCTGGACAAGGAGGCCAACGATTCGTTCCGAGTGACCTTCCACGACTCCTGCAATGTGGCGCGCGCCACGCGCATGGGTCCGAAGGCGGGTGGGCAGTTCGAAATACCGCGTGATCTCATTCGTGCCAGCTGCAACCATTATGTGGACATGGACGAAGATACGATTCGCGAGAAGACCTTCTGTTGCGGAGGCGGTGGTGGTCTGTTGACCGATGAGTTGATGGATCTTCGCATTCGTGGGGTGCAGCCGCGTGTGACCGCTTTGAAGCGTGTCATGGAGAGTGACAAGGTCAATTTCATGGCGTTGATTTGTGCCATCTGCAAGGCGCAGTTCACCAAGGTGTTGCCGATGTATGGCATTCCCATGGAGATGGTGGGTGGAGTGCATCAGTTGGTGAGCAATGCGATTCAGTTGGGTGTCAAGAAGGGTGTGGTGTAAGAGGGCGGATCACGCGCAACTCTGCGTTTGAAAACGGATCGTGTCCAGGGGCCAATGGCCCCTGGTGGGATCCAAGGGCAACGCCCCTGAGACTTGGACTTGAATTTTATGGTGCGTCTTTACAAAGAAAAAAATTTCACGTTTTTTGTGAAATTTTTTAAGCGTGCGCATTGCTCTTTGGAGACCATTTTTGGGGGGTGCAAAAGGTCTCCAAAGACCAATGCCAAATCAGACCGCCTAAGACGGCGCAACGCAGAGGGCCATACACGCCCCTTTCGTTGCCAAAGGCGCAACGAAAGGGGCGCATAAAATGCACGCGCGCTTGCGCGATTTTCACAAAGATCGTGAAAAATCGCTTATCGTTAAAGGCACGCGAAAGTCAAAATCATAAAGACACATTCCCAAGGGCTTTGCCCTTGAATCCCACCAGGGCGATAATCGCCCTGGACCCGTAATACGTGAAACATTCAGCACTGAGCATTCATTTCTTAACCTCCTATGCGGTCCCCCGCCGAAAGCCACACGCATGAGCCGAAACGACGGACGCCAACCAGACGAAATGCGGCCCGTAAACATCACCCGCCCCTTCAACCACCGCGCTGAAGGCTCCTGCCTCATCAGCTTCGGCCAAACCCGCGTGATCTGTACCGCCTCCGTCGAAGAACAACAACCACGCTGGATGAAAAACCAAAATCGCGGCTGGGTCACCGCCGAATACGGTATGATCCCACGCGCCACCCATGACCGCACCACCCGCGAAGCCAGCCAAGGCCGACAGGGAGGCCGCACCCTCGAAATCCAACGCTTGATCGGTCGCTCGCTCCGCTCCGTCACCGACTTGACCAAATTGGGCAAACGCACCATCTGGATCGACTGCGACGTGGTACAGGCCGATGGCGGTACCCGCACCGCCTCCATCACCGGTGGCTTTATCGCCTTCATGGATGCCTGCCGCTGGCTCGAAAAGCAGGGATTGATCAAATCCCTTCCCATCACCGACTTCGTGGCCGCCGTCAGCTGCGGCATGGTAAAAGGTTCCCCGCTTCTGGATCTGAACTATAAAGAGGATTCCGACTGCGAAACAGATATGAATTTTGTAATGACAGGCAGCGGAAAATTCATCGAGATCCAGGGAACCGCCGAGACCGCACCCTTCACCCTGAATGATTTCAATGCCATGGCCAATCTGGCCAACAAAGGGATCGGTGAGTTGATCGCCCTGCAACGCAAAACCTTTCTGGGTGAGCTCTCCGCGTGACCGAAACGGTCGCCACACCCCTGACACTCTACATTCACCTCCCGTTTTGCATTCGCAAGTGTCCCTATTGCGATTTTCACTCTCTGCCTGACCGCCTGGATGAAGCGTCCGCCTATGTCGCACGTCTGATCGACGAGTTGCGACACAGGCGATCACGTCTTGTCCGGGATGCGCGACCGTTGCATGCCATTTTCTTCGGGGGTGGCACACCCTCTCTCATGCAGAGTGGCGCCATCCTGACGATACTGGACGCGGTACGCACCGAGTGGCCCCTGGAGGAGCATTGCGAAATCACGCTGGAGGCCAATCCGGAGTCGTGTCACCTTGAGAAGATTGGGGCGTGGATGGAAGCAGGCGTCAACCGGGTGAGTCTGGGTGTGCAGGCGCTGGATGACCATCGCTTGCGGCAATTGGGGCGTCCCCATGATCGCGATCGGGCGTTACGGGCAATAGATGCATTGAAGGCGAGCGGATTGACGCGTATCAACATGGATCTGATTTATGCGACCCCTGGGCTGAGTTTGAAGGCTTGGGAAGTGGAGTTGACCGAGGCTGTGGCGTTGGCGTTGGGTCATCTCTCCTGTTACGCCTTGACGCTGGAGGAGGGAACACCCTTCAAACGGCTTTATGATGCGGGCCGTCTGCGTTTGCCGGACGAAGGGTTGGGTTTGGCATTCTTTCGCTTTACGCGACAATTTCTGGCGCATCATGGTTATGATCCTTACGAGATCAGCAACTTCGCCAAGCCGGGTCAAACATGTCGGCACAATCTCAACTATTGGGAATATGGGGACTATCTGGGTATTGGTTCCGGGGCGCACGGCAAGTGGCAGGATGGGGCCGGGATGATCTGGCGATGGGCCAACAGGACGGATCTGACCGGTTATTTGTGTGATGATTTTGTTGGTTTGGAGCCTCTCCAAGCATCGGAAGCGGCCATGGAGTGCGTGATGATGGGGTTGAGGAAGGCTGCCGGGATGTCACGAGGAAGGTATCGATCCATCACCGGGTTGGATCTGGTTGATGCGCGCAGTGAGCAGGTGATGGCCCTGGTGGAGGCGGGTTTGGTGGTGGTGGAATTGGATCGGGTACGGGTAACCGAGATGGGGGCGGCCTGTCTGGATGATATTGTGGAGCGGTTGACCGGGTAAAATGGATCTTGAGGATCACGGGGGTCCGGGGACGATGATCGCCCCCGGCGGAGGTTCGGAAGGCTCAAGCCTCCGAGGTTTTGTATTATTACTTTTATCTATATGGGCACCTTTCAAAGAAAAATTTTTTCACGATTTTTGTGGAAAGAATGTCCCGCCAGCCAAGGCTTACGGGATCGTTGTGCGCCTTTGGCAAAACAATCCCGCGAACTTGGCCAAAGAAAGAATTGACCGCCGAAGGCGGTTAAACCGTCGCGCACCTCGTCCATGTTGCCAAAGAGGCAATCGCGACGCCGTTGCTGCCTTCGGTGGGATGATAGGGTTGGCGTGCATGAGCCAAGGGTTGGCCTCCTTTGGCGGCTTGCTTGGGGCAAGGCGAAGAGGCGTCGTTTTGCCAAAAGCGCAAAACGACGCCTCTTTCAACTTAGATCCGGCAGTTGCGGGTGATTGCGTGAGCTAACATATTGGTTCATTTGGTGAAGTGTAAGAAACCGAAGTTACCTTATTGATAATGAGGCCTTCTTCCGATTTGCCATATGGATCAAGAGGTTGCCGCAGGTGATTGCCCGCAATTGCGGATCTAGGTTCAAGTCTGCGCGCAAGCGATTTTCACAAGAACCGTGAAAATCGCTTTTTTCGGTTCTTCCGGCGGAAGCGTACCTGGACCTCCTGAAAGGCGTTATTGCACGGTAAACAGGTGTCAGAAGCAGTATACAGACGGGAGCATAAAGTGGGCGCTCCACTTTTGAGCGTGGGCCCACCCCCCGAACCCCCAAATGCAGCACTGGCCGCCAAAACCGGCTCCGCCGGCGGCCAGTGCTGCCGATGGTATTCAGGGGGATCACCCCATCTCAAAGGTCGTTCGTCCATTTATATCCCGTCTGGTTTGCCAGGGGCCAAAAGCACCCCAGGTACGCTTCCGCCGGAAGAGCCCAATTTGAACTTCTCAAGGGTAATCAGCAGAACATTCATGAACACAACCTCTGGAGGTCTATATCAATGGCGACGGCGAAACAATCGGTGGTAGTGATCTACAGGGGAAAACAGTGCATTGCCGACCACGCCCAGGGATTCGGACTGGCCGATGAACAACACTCCGCTTGGCACCAGTGCCTGATGAAAATTGGCAATCAACTGCTCCTGCAAATGGCTTTTCATATAGATCAACAGATTACGGCAACTAATCAGATCGAGGGTATCACATGGGGGGCCAGTCATCACATCCCTCTGTTCGAAAGTGACAGCTTTCCTGATCTCCTGGCAAATCTCGAAATGTTCGCCTCTTGCCCGAAAATAACGAGCACGCAGCGTATTGTCCATCTCTTTGAACGCCGCTTGCCGATAGAAACCGCCTCTGGCCAACTCCAGACCATCGGGATTGAGATCTGTGCCGATTATCTGCAAAACAGGACGATCACAGGATCGATTCAGCAACTCGGTAATCAAAATTGCCAGGGTGTAGGCCTCTTCTCCAGAGGCACAACCCGGCACCCAGACCCGAAAGGCATCACCGGTATGTTTGGTGACCACGATTTTTGCCAGCAAACGTTCCAATTCATAGAAGGAGTCACGATCGCGGAAGAACGAGGAAACGGAGACCAAAAACAGATGCTGTAGAGTTTTCAATTCATTCGGCTGGCTACGCACCCAGGATAGATAAGCCTCGGGATTTTTTACTCCCAGGGTCGCCTTACGCTTTTCCAGGCGACGCAACAGGGTCTCCTCTTTGTAACTGGAAAAATCGATCCCGGTTGCCTGGTGTACCATGCGCAACAGAATTTCGAGTTCTCGTTGCGCGGGTTCTGGGATCGACGTGTCCGGCAGAAATTCCGGATTGCCTGGAACACCGGGAAACAATTCCGCAAGGGTTTGACCCATATCCTGTACCGACAAAATCCGATTCACCAGACCAGCCTCGATGGCGGCATTCGGCATGCCGTTGAATTTGGCCTCGTTTGGATTTTGTGCAAAGGCCAAGCCCCCATGGTCCTTGATGGCGCGGCACCCGGCTACACCGTCAAAACCGGTGCCGGAGAGCACGATCCCGATGGCCTTGTGCTGGCAGGTGGTGGCAATTGACGTGAACAGTGTATTGATCGACGGGGTGGACAGATGCGAGGCGGAAGGTTCCTGCAAGTGCAAGGAGAGGTTGGCTCCCTGCACCAAGCCATCCTTGCCAGATGGAATCACCTGTACGGTATCGACCCTCAGGGGTGCGCCATCCTGGGCCAAAACAACAGGAAAGACCGATTGCCGGCCAAGCAGACGCATGATCAATTCATCGTGGCCATTCCGCGCCATGTGCTGAGCCACCACATAGGTCAGTCTCCCGGTCGGACGCATCCGCGCCAACATGGCCAGCATGGCTTCCAAGCCTCCCGCCGAAGCTCCGATACCCACGACATGCGGTGACGAATCTCTCCTGCCGGTGGGGATCCAGCTGCCGTTCATGCTGGCTGACCTAGAGCCCTCAACCTTTCCAGCGCTGTTTCAAAGTCGTACATGGCCACCGCGGAAGCCACTTCGCTTAATTTCGAGGCAAAAGGCGTCCCTTTGACCAGAATCAACAACTCTTCCAGGGTGTCGGTGGCTTCGGTTTCATCCTCCCTGATCTGTTTTTCCAAACGTTCCAACAGAGGGATCACCTTGGCCAATTCAGCAACGACACGAGGTGCGGCATTGGACAGCTCCAGCGTGTTTTCGTCATCGATCCGGCGCAAACCCGCTATCACCGGTGCGAGTTCGGACAGAGTATGGCGCAGCAGTTCTTTTATGGTCTCGGCGTTCGCATTCTCGTTGCAGGCCGCCTCAAGCGCGCCAGCCGCCGCCTGCACCCTTCGGGCTCCGATATTGCCTGCCGTGCCCTTGAGGGTATGGGCACAGCGGGCGGCTGCCGAGGGATCATCCTCTTGCCGGGCAGCGGCGAACAACGTCGCAAAGTCGCCCTGGTTGTCACGGAACTTGTTCAAGAGACGGAAGTAGAGTTTTTCGTTGTTCATGGTCGTGGCAAGCCCTGCCTTGACCTCAATGCCGGGCAGCGGCGGCAATCCCATGGTGGAGATCTCCGGATCCGCCGGTTGAGTAGCCTGCGCGGATGGCTTTGTCGTGATCTTTTCGTCAGCGACAGGAGTGATCCATCGAGCCAGGGTTTGAAACATCTCGCCTACATTCAGGGGTTTGGCGATGTGATCCACCATCCCGGCTGCAATCACCTTTTCGCGGTCGCCGGCCATGGCATTCGCGGTCATGGCGATAATGGGCATGTCTTGCCAAGCAGGATTCTCACGAATTTTGCGGGTGGCCGTATAACCGTCCATCACCGGCATCTGGCAATCCATCAGCACGGCGTCAAAACGGTCGTCTTTGGTCAACAAGTCGAGGGCCTCTCGGCCGTTGTAGGCCAGCACGACTTCCATGCCAGCTTGGCTCAGCAGTTCCATCGCCAATTCTTGATTCATCTCGTTGTCTTCGGCCAGCAAGACCCTTGCTCCCTTAAGCCTGGCCATGGCCTCGATGCTGGTATTGACCTTTTCACGTGAACATGTCTCCGTGACATAGCCCTTGATCAATCTCGCGCCGATCGCCTCCAGCAGGGAGGAGGAGGTAACCGGTTTGGTCAATACGGTTTGCAGCGCTACGCCGTGCTGTTCGGCGATCCCGAGCGCCTCTTCACGACCATAGGCCGTGACCATGATTACTGCCGGAATCCGGATCAACTGCTCTTCCTGCAATCGCTGCACAGTCTCGACACCGTCCATGCCCGGCATTTTCCAGTCCATCAGAACCAGATCGTAGGGCAACGCCTTTTTCTCCGCAGCAGCGATCATGGTCAGTGCCTGTTGACCGTTCCAGGCCACATCCACCTCCAGCCCGAAGGTCTTGGCCATGCTGGAGAGGATTTCCCGCGCCGTGGCATTGTCATCCACCACCAGAACGCGCACTCCGAGCAGTTCTGCGGCATTGAAAATGCGGCGCGGCATTGGAATTTTCTGCAAACCAAAATGGGCATGAAAGTGGAAGTGCGACCCCTTGCCGACCTCGCTTTCGACCCAGATTCGTCCTCCCATCAATTCGACGAGGTTCTTCGAGATCGCCAGTCCCAGCCCGGTACCTCCGTATTTGCGTGTAGTCGACGTATCCGCCTGGCAGAAACTTTGGAACATTTTGCCGCATTGTTCCGGTGTCATGCCGATACCGGTATCCTTGACCCAGAAGTGCAACGTGACTCCGGATGTTTCATCCTCGGGATCCCCTCCAGGCACCTTCTCGATACCGATCACGATTTCGCCCGCATCGGTGAATTTCACCGCGTTGTTTCCGAGATTGATGAGCACCTGTCCCAACCGCAGAGGATCGCCGACCAACGCGGTCGGAACATCGGGCGCCACGTTGAACAGAAGTTCGAGCCCTTTGTCCTCGGTTTTTATGCCGACCAGGTTGGAGAGATGATCCATCACATCTTCCAGACGGAAGTCGATGACCTCCATCGACATCTTGCCTGCTTCGATCTTGGAAAAATCGAGAATATCGTTGATGATGCCGAGCAGGTTCTCGCCCGCCCGATGTACCTTCTCTATGTGGTTGCGTTGCCTCTTGTCGAGTTCGGTTTGCAAAGCCAGATGGGACATGCCGATGATGGCGTTCATCGGGGTGCGAATCTCATGACTCATATTGGCCAGAAAATCGCTTTTGGCTTTGGTGGCCTCTTCAGCAAGCGCCTTGGCCTTGATCAATTCCTGCTGTGCATGCATGTATTCGCTGATGTCTTGCGTCACACCGTACATGTCCGTGGGCTTGCCATTCTGATCCTTGACCACCGAACCGAAGGCGTGAATCCAGACCACGTTGCCGTCGATGGGGCGTTTGTAAGCGTAAATCGAATCGTAAGCATGCACCTTGCCGTCGATGGCATCCTGGAAATTCTGTCCCGTGCTCTTGGCATACTCGGGATCGCCGGCTTCGACATTGACGAACCAATCCTCCATGACACGGTAACGGTACTCCTGGTTTGGAATGTCGCCGAAGATGGCAACGGCGCGCTGGGATGAGTTGTACCAGCCGGAACCGTCCAGAGGTACATGCCAGTAGCCGGCCTTGGTGAGCCCGAGCGCTTGGTCGGCCAGGAAATTGGTGCGCTTGATCTCCTCCTCCATGCGCCTACGGTTGGTGATATCCCGGTAGACCACGACACTTCCGACCAGGTCGCGTTCCTTGAAAATCGGTGTTGTGGAGTATTCAACTGGAATGGAGGTGCCATCCTTGCACCAGAGCACTTCGGTATCTATGACGCGTGACAGGCCGTCGTGCGCCGTCAGATACATCGGGCACTGTTCACGAGGGAAAAGAGTACCATCCGGGTGTTTGTGATGGATGAGTTCATGCATGGAGCGACCAATGAACTCATCCATGACATAACCGAGAATGCTCGGGGCTGCGGAATTGGCAAAGGTCATCACGCCGTTGGCATCGAGACCGACAATGCCATCGTTCACCGAACTCAGGATGAGACGGCTACGCTCTTCCAGGGCGGCGAGAGAAGCGGAGGTCTCCTGGAGGGAGCGTTGTTGCGCTTCCATTTCCACCGTCTGTTCTTCGAGCAGGGCGGCTTGGCGCTCCATATTTTCCGCCTGTCGCTGGGTTTCCACCAACAGCTGTTCAGTTTTGCTGTTGCGTTCCAGGATCTCCATGCTCATGGCCAGCAGGGGAATCAGACTGTCGAGCAACTCCTGCTCTTTGAGGCCGAAGCCCTGCAGAGATGCCAGTTCGATCACCCCAAGCAGACGATGTTTACTCAGGATAGGCAGCACCATGATGGCGCGGGGTGCCGCATCTCCAAGGCTGGAGCCGATCCGGATGTAGTCTTCCGGCGGCTCCGTGATCAGGATGGGTAGGTGTTCCAGAGCGCACTGACCGACCAGTCCCTGGCCGATGGCAAAGTGCTGGTCCAGGTTTTTGCGGGCGCGGTAGGCGTAACTGCTCATCAGACGCAACCGGTTCTGTTCTTCCTCATGGAGGTAAAGCACCCCCTGGCCGATCTTCATCAGTGGCGCGATATTCGACAGGAACCTTTGGGCCAGATCGATCATGCTGGAGGCTGTTTGCAATTGTGTGGAGATGGCCGCCACATGGGTCTTGATCCAGCGTTGCGTCTCCATTTGCAGGGCTTCGTTTTGCAGGACCGCTACCGCGCGTGCAAGGACGCCGATTTCGTTGGCGTAATCGCGGTAGGGGATGGGATGGAAGAGTTGGCCAGTCGCCAGTTGTTCAACCGCCTCACGCAGACGGTCGATGGGTGTGCTGACGGAACGCAGCACCAGAAACCACAATATAACTCCCATCGCCAAAGCAACACCCAGCAGGATCATGGATTTCCATAAGCCCTGCTCCGCGTTGTTCAGGGAAACATCGAACAGTTCATGAGCGTTTTCTTCTTTGAATTGAATAATATTCCTCATATATTCGTTGGCGATGATGCCAGGCTTCTGAAATTCCTGCGAGGTGACCAGAGCGTGTGCCTCGGCGGCACGTCCACTACCCAGGAGGTTCAGTGCGTTGTCCACGCCATGTATGTAGGTGGCGAAATTTTCCTCAAACCGGATCAAATCTCTCCGGTTCTCTTCACGCATGAGTGTTGGCTTGAGCTGCTCGATCTCCTTGGCGAGTTGGCTGCGAGCCTCGGTCAATTGGCCAAGGACACGCTTCCGTTCCGAGTCGTCGGTCGTCATGATGGCCTGACGCACGGTGCGTCCGATGGTGGTGTAGGCGATCAACGCACTTTTAGCGTATGATACCCCTTTCATCCCGATTTCGTAGAGCGCTTGCAGGTTGCTGACCAACTGACGATTTTCCAGAACGCCTCCAACACTGATCCCAATGGCCAGAAGCAACATCAAGGCAAACCCGAAGGCAAGTTTGAGCTTCAAGGTACGTTTTTCCAGTGCGATCATCCAGGGGTTCATGAGCGCATCTCCTTGTTGTCACCCTGTTCCAAGGTGCGTCGTGCTATGTCTGCATCCTCGGCCAGGCTCATGGCGATCATGCGTTCATGGCGTAGGACTTCCGCCTGCTGCTCAAGGAGTTTTTGCGCCGCATCAGCGCGATGGCGATCCAGCGACATGATGGCGATCATACGTGAAAACCCTGCCAAGAAACCAAGGATGGAGGAGAGACGCTTTTCAGCCAGCACCGGAGCCTCCGTGATCGCATTCAGGTAATCCACCTCCGGATATCCGAACCTGTTGGCCTGCTCCTTGAAGAATGTCATGTCCGGGGTTCCGACATGGAACTGTCCGATGAAGACATTGGCCAAGTGGTGGCCCTCAACAATGATCGGCGAGGCGCAATCGGTCATGCCATTCTTGCATCGGTACATGGTGAACTCGGCTCCTGTTTCCAATTTGACGGCCAACTCGGTATCGCTTTCGATACATCGGGAACAGGAGTCTGGATTGACGCGATGGAAGTCGGTACAGGCACGTTGCCAATGAGAAGCGGCCAGAATCTTGCCTTCGAGGTCGATCAGGGCAGCAGCCACACCGACGGTATGGCAAAAACTATCGAACATGCTCTGCAATTGGCCAAGATCGACCAGTTTATCCATCGTGATGCCTGCCTCGGTGAGGGACGGGACGGAATGTTCGCTGGATTCGATTTCGGGCAGGAAACTTTCCGGCTGCGCGTCAAGCCTGTCGGGTGACAGGTAGTGTGGGGATCGTCCCAACTCCCGTGCCAGAAGGTTGATTTCCTTCTTCAGTTCCAGGATGCGATTTTCACGTCCCTGAGCGAGCCGGTTGAACCGCTCGATATCCGCCAAGCGTTCCAATTTTCGTTCGGCTGCCCGGATCGAACTCATGTCGACTATGGTGCCCACCAGGCCACCCGGCGATCCATCTGCGTTGCAAAAGCCAGACACAAAGTACAAGGTATCGTGCGTCCTGCCATCGGCCAAGAAAAAACGCATCTCCCGTTGTACGCTCCCGACATTGACGAGGGCAGACTCGTTCTCCGCCTGACAGGCTACCCGGTCGGATTCGGAGAGAAATTCCAAATCGAGTACCCGTTTGCCGACCAGATCCTGGTGATCGACCCCAAAAGTCTGCTTGAAAGAGCGGTTACAACCCAGGAAACGGGTATCCGCCCCTTGGTAAAAGACCGGATAGGGGATGGTATCCATCAATACTTGCTGGAAGGATGCGCGTTCGGTACTGGCCCGTTCAGCAGCCGTAGTGATCGCCAGGATCTCCTCGGTCTGTTTACTGCGCAGCAGGATTTTGATGTTCAGTGCCAGCAGGGGGATTGTTTCGAGCAGCAACTCCCGTTCGCCATCGCTTACGGGTTTGAGCATGGCCAACTCGACCATGCCGAGCAGTTCCTCGTGGAGTGTGATCGGCACCAGCAGCGTGTTGGTGGGCATGGCGGATCCAAGCCCGGAACGGATCTGCCAATAACTGTCAGACGTTTCCACGACCATCAAGCATCGATCGCGGGCACATTGGCCGAGCAATCCCTCTCCGAGAGCAATATGCTGGGCAGGCGTATCATGGCAGGCATAGCTGGCTGCCAACGACAGATGAGACGCATCGTCGGCGAGGAGATACACGACCCCTTGCAATGCCCCGATTCGGGTATGCATCTCATGAAGGAACACTTTGGCCAGTTCTTCGGCACTCTGGGTTTGCTGCATCAGGAGAGCGGCAGCGGCAACCGCTGCTTTGCGGTGAGCGCTCTCCTGTTGGGCATGAACATTAACCTCCAGGGTTTGTGCGGTCAATGTCTGGATGTAATGGCCACGCAACCTGCCAAAGAACAATCCAGAGACGATCAACAACAAGGCCAAGATCCCGGACATGATCCAGATCCGCTGGCTCATGGGCACGGTGCGAGAGAGATCCTCGATCAGAACCAGGGTCCAGGCACCCTGCTGATCGTTCCACTGTACCTTGGTTTGCGCCACGGCATGGTCGCGTCCTTCCAGTGAAACGATTCCAGGCTCCAGGGAGAGGGGTAGTGACACTGGATCCCTGGTATCGAACATCGTACCGAATTGTTTGATTGTACGAAGTTCTTGAATACGTTCGGGTGTGATGGCGCCATCCATGCGACCGATCCATTCCGGACGTGTACTGGCGAACACCACCCCCTGCGGAGAGAGCAGGAGCGCGATATCGGAACTCCCGTTGAGCGCCGTGTCCAGACGCTTCACACCGGCACGGATGACAACCGCACCGATGATCGGACTCTGAGTTGAGTCCCCGGCATGGATAGGGGCAGCAAAATACAAGGTACGCAAGCCGGTCGTGGTGCCGATCGCGGCATAGACATTCTGTTTTCCCTGAAGCGTTCTGTGAAAATAGGGACGAAACTTGACATCCACACCAGTCAACGGTTTGCCAACTCCCCAGGAGGACTTGATGATGCCATCCTGTCCGACGATGAAAGTTCCGTCGGCATTATGGGCGCGGGTGATGTTTTCCAGCAATGTCACTACGGATGGACTGTTGGGGGCCAAGTCGTTACGAGCCTCCCGTTTGACCTCTTTGTCGATCAGCCCCAACAGTCCCAATGCCCCCATATGGTTGCCGTTGAGGGTCTGGGACATGACCTCGATGCCGCGCAATTCGGTATCGATTTTGAGTTGGGACAAACGCTCCTGTTCCCGAAAGTCCTGCACGTTCTTGGAGAGGAGGAGTGTCAGGACGAATGAAACAACCAGGACCAGAATCCAGGCAAGCCGGTTGTGCGTCACATAGGCCTTGGCAAAAAAATTCATTCGTGATCTCCAGTCAAGCCAAAGCGTGTATCGAATTCCCGAGATGTTTGTTGGCCTGCCTGTTTTATCAGTTTCCGCTGTGCGGTTTTTCTAACAACCATGTTGATCTTCGGATCAGTGGTTTCAGTAGCGGTGACATTCGCAATATCAGTCAATTTTCACCTTGACTGACATTGCCAACTCGCGCACCAGTTGCAATGCCTCAGGGAATTCATACAGGTCAACTTTCTGTTGGATTCTTTTACCCAATTCTTCCACTCCCGTACCAGATATGGCGTCCAGAAGTTTGGCAACTCCTGATCGTGCCAAGCGAAGCGGAAAACGTGCGCCACATCTTCCGGCGTTTTCAGGAGTGCGGATTCGCCACCCTGCTGATTCAGGAGTTGGCCGAGGCCGGAATCAACGCCAAGAACGGCCAACCCCTCGACAAGTGCTACCTCTACCGCATGCTGGCCAACCGGCTCTATGTCGGCGAGATCGTCCTGGGCGAGGAGGTGTTTCCTGGCGAACACCAAGCGATCATCGACCGGGATCTTTGGGATCAGGTGCAGGCCGAGATGGCGGCGAAAGTCCGGCGCCAGGGAAAGAACCGAATCCACCCTCCGGCCCTGCTCAAGGGAGTGATTCGGTGTCGGCATTGCGGGCGGGCCATGAGTCCCTCCTTAATCAGCAAGGATGGGCGGCAATATCGGTACTACCTCTGCCAGACCGCCATCAAGACCGGCCACAACGCTTGCTCCCTGCGTTCCGTGGCCGCCGGAGAGATCGAGGCGGTGGTGATCGGGCAGGTGCGCACCATGTTGCGCTCGCCGGAGATGGTGGTCAAGACTTGGCAGGCCGGAAATGAGCAGGAATACGGCCTTCAGGAGCGCGAAATCGTCCCGGCCCTGCGGCGACTCGATCCGGTCTGGGAGGAGTTGTTCCCGGTCGAGCAGCAGCGACTGGTCAATCTGCTCATTGATGCGGTGGAGGTGAGCAAGGGCGATGTGCAGGTCCACCTGCGGGCGGCGGGTCTCGACACCCTGGCTCGGGGACTCAACGAAATTGGCAACCAGACGGAGGCGGCGGCATGAACATCGAAAAGCGCAAAGGCAGGGACATTATCGTGGTGACCATCCCGTTGCAACTGAAACGGCGTGGCGGTCGCAAGTTGATCATCGCGCCGGAAGGTGCCGTGGAGGCGCCGCCACGGGAAGAGACCCTGGCCAAGTTGGTGGCCAAGGCGCACCGGTGGTTGCGGATGATGGAGAGCGGCCAGTTCCGCTCCATCAAGGATCTGGCTACCTTAGAGCAGATCGACGACTCCTATCTGGCCAGGGTGCTGCGCCTGACCCTGCTCGCTCCGGATATCATCGTCGCGATCCTGGACGGGCGACAGCCGGACGTGTTGACCTGGCGGGAGTTGAAGAACCCGTTCCCGATGGAATGGGAGCAGCCGCGAGAGAAATGGGGGATGACTCATCCCGGTTGATCGGGCCTGGTGGGCTTGCGTCCTGGCTTTTGGGGCTTGAGAATCCGTTTCAGCTGGATCTCCAGTTTGTCCAAAAAAAGATCACTGCCCAGGGGTCTTCCTGTTTGTTCGTGTCTGCGCAAAATTTCCATGGTTTCATCAGCCAATCGGCTGGCCA
>JADFZD010000060.1 GCA_015232705.1 Magnetococcales bacterium
CGGTGAGGGGGATGGCTCCTTCCTGAATCGCCAGGCGTCGGGCACCCAGACCGGCGACGAAATGGTTCAAAACGCCCACCACATCGCTCAACCGCACGGTTCCGGCATCATCGTGCATGGAACGTCCACCGCCATGCAACGCTTCGAGGGCGGCCTGCAATCCGGATTGATCGTAGCGGTGCATCACCTCCTGGAGTCGGCGTTTGAGTGCCTGTTCATCCAGCACATCCAGCCAGCCAGGGGCGATCCGGGCACACTGAAAGGCCAGTTCCGGATTCAAACCCGCCAAGATCGGCAGCCAGTGCCCGAGCAGCTGGCGTTGCTCCGGGGAGCGTTCCGCCCAGATCCGGGCAATGCCCGTGACGGTGCGTCGGGAGGAGAGCGCGGCTTCGAGAATCGACTCCAGATGCGCCTCGATCTCCTCGATCAGGGCGGATGGTGGATCGTCATGCCCGTTCATGGTCAAAAAATCGTTTCGCTCAACGCCTGAATGGCGGACAGCATCTCGGAATCGTCGGTGAGAACACGGGAAATGGCCGCCGAACAGGCCAGAGCGGGTTCGGTCCCGGATTGAATCAGACGGGCGGCATGAACCAGCAAACGGGTGCTGGCCCCCTCTTCGAGTCCATTGCCTTTCAGGTTGCGGGTCAGTTGAGCGAACCGGACCAGCAGATCGGCCATGCTGCGTTCAATACCGGTCTCGTTGTGGAGGATTTCCGCTTCCAGATCCGCGGAGGGATAATCGAACTCCATGGCCATGAAACGTTGGCGCGTGCTCTGTTTCAGATCCTTCAACACGCTCTGATAACCGGGATTGTAGGAAATCACCAGGCTGAACTCATCCGCCGCTTTCAGGAGCATGCCGAGTTTGTCGATTGGCAACACCCGCCGGTTGTCTGAGAGTGGATGGATCACCACGATGGTATCCTTTCTCGCTTCGACGATTTCGTCGAGATAGCAGATGCAGCCGTGGCGCACGGCGCGGGTCAGGGGGCCATCCTGCCAAATCGTCTCCCCACCCACGGCCAGAAATCGACCCACCAGGTCACTGGTGGTCATGTCCTCATGGCAGGAAACGGTGATCAACGGACGCTTGAGACGCCAGGCCATATGTTCGACGAAGCGGGTCTTGCCACACCCGGTCGGTCCCTTGAGAAGCACCGGAATGCGATTGTGATGGGCCGCAGTGAACAGTTCGATCTCCGTCCCCCGGGGTGCGAAATAGGGTTGTTCACGAATCAGGTTGGCTTCGACTTCAATGGCATTGTTGGGCATGCTCGGATTACTCCTCGGCGCATGGCGCCATGCTCGGGATCAGGGGGTTGGGTGCGCCGACGAGCCGGGTAGCCGATTATGCTAAGCGAAGACAGGCTTCATGGTCACCACCTCCACGCCCTACACTAAACTATTTGGGGGTCGGTGTCTCGCCTACATTGGCACAGAGGGCTCTTATCCAAACGAGGCGATTGTCATATTCCATCTGAGGCAACACACCTGCACTTCGGACTGCCTTCTCATCTGACCCTGGCATACCTCCGGATGACCTCCAGCAACGCCTTTTTTTTGATAGGCTTGGCTAAGTGGGCATCGCAACCGGCCGCCAGACACTGCTCGATATTTTCCTGGAAGACATCGGCGGTCAAAGCAATGATTGGGAGATGCGGCCATTGTTGCTGTTGCTCGATACGTCTCCAGGCTCGTGTGGCAGTATAGCCATCCATCTCCGGCATCCGCATATCCATGAGCACCAGATCAACGGGGTGAGTGCGCAACTTCTCCAAGGCGGAAATGCCATTTTCCGCCAGATAAAGTTGAATGCTAGGATGTTGGAGATAGGCGTTGACAAGAATACGATTCTCCTCCGAGTCTTCCACCAGCAGAATGCGTACCGGTCCCGGTCGTTCCCGATCATGATTCGTCGCACTCTCAGGTACCTTGGATTCGGCATAGGCAGTGGACAGACGCAGTGCCGACTGAATCGTGAGGATCAGATCGCTCCGGCGCACCGGTTTGAGTAGATAATGCAACACTCCTAGCTCCTGGCAATGTTGCAGAGCCCGTTCCTGATGTTCGGAGGTAAGCATCATGATCAGTTGCGTGGAATGACCAACGGCCCGCCAGCACTCCACCAATTGAAAGCCGGATACGGTCGGCATGCGGACATCAAGAAGAACCAGATGATAAGATTCTCCCCTGGCCTTGGCGGCTTCCATCATTTCCAGAGCCATTACCCCATCCATCGCTTCATCCACCGTTGGATGCATTGGTTTCAAATACTCCTGGAACAGCATTCGATTGGTTTCTTGATCGTCAACCACCAAAATTCGCATCCCGCTCAAATCCGGCAATTTGATGAAGTGGGGCAGATCGCCCACCTTGAAGGGAATCGTCACTGTAAAGGTCGTACCTTTGCCAAGGCGGCTGGTCAACTGTATCTGTCCACCCATCATGTCAACCAATTTCTTGACAATCGCCAATCCCAGACCCGTGCCACCAAAGCGTCGGGTGACAGAAGAGTCCGCCTGCATGAATGCCTCGAAGATCAACTCTAGACGATTCTCCGGGATGCCAATCCCGGTATCCTCGATGCTAAAGGTGATTTCCACTGAATCCGCCTGGGTCGGGGTCGTGCACTTGGCCTCGAAACGGATCGACCCTTTTTCTGTGAACTTGACTGCATTGCTTAACAGGTTGAGAAAGATCTGCCGCAAACGGGTTGGGTCTCCCAGAATGAATTCAGGCACACCCGGTTGAATATGCTGGATCAACTGTAGCCCCTTGGCATTAACCCGCAACGCCATGATCTCCCGCACGACGTTCATTTCCTCCGTTAGATTGAACGGGATGCTCTCCAGAGAAAGATGACCGGCCTCAATCTTGGAGATGTCCAGCACGTCGTTGATCACCCCCATCAAGTTTTCCCCCGCCGAGCGGAACACTTGCACAAACTTCCGCTGTTCGTTTTTCAATTCGCTCTCCCAAAGCAGATCCGCCATTCCCAGAATAGCGTTCATCGGGGTGCGGATCTCGTGGCTCATATTGGCCAGAAAGTCGCTTTTGGCCCGGTTGGCCTGCTCTGCTTGTTCTTTCGCCTCAATCAGCCTGAGCTGATGTTCCCGCAACAGGGCCTCAACCCGCTTCTGGTGTGTAATATCCGTCGAAACACCGCTCAACCCCCAGATCGTCCCGTCGTCGTCGTAGATTGGACGTTTGGCTTCCAGATAAACCCGTTCCTCGCCGCCATGAATCATGGTCAAGATCATTTCTTCTTTCGTGGATTCCCCAAGTTCCACCACCCGACGGTCAATGGAGTTCAATCGTTCCAGGGCATCCTTGGAGGAAAAGAAACTCTCGTCCCTGGCTCCGACCAACTCCTCGGCGGAACAACGGAACATCTCAAGAGTCAGTCGGTTGGCGTATTGATAGCGCAGATGGCGGTCTTTGATGAAAATATAGGCGTCCACATCGTCCATGATCTTCATGAACCGCTTGTTTTTCTCTATTTCGACCTGCAATGTGAGTTCCAGCCGCTTGCGCTCGGAAATGTCCCGCCACGCCACGAACAGCACCCGGCGTGCTTCCATTTCAGTAACCGAAATGGTCACCTCGACCCAGAAATCCTCACCATCCAACCGCCGGTGCATCCACTCGAACCGATGGTGGCCATATTTCAGGCACTCCTGAATGATTTGCGTCACCGCGTCGAACGATGGTCGCCCATCCGGCTGCAAAGGCGGGGAAACTTGATACGGCCTCAAACCAAGAATCTGGGAACGTTCACCACGCAGCATGAGTTCGGCGGCGCGATTGCAATCACTGATGACGCCACCGTCCAGTTCCATGATCAGGTAGGCATCGGGAGAGTCGGAAAACAGAAGATGGTAGTGCTCCTTCAATCGGGTCAATTCATCCTTCTGCGCCTGCAACAGGCGCTCCAGATTATGCTGATCGGTGACATCAACGCACGACCCTATATAGCCCACAAATACCCCGTGTTCATCATAACGCGGGACACCATTATCCAGAATCCAGCGCCACTCTCCGTCGTGGCGGCACAGGCGATAGATCATGGAAAAAGGCTGACGCCGATCAAAATGGGAGATGTAAATATCCAGACAGTGCTGGAAATCGTCGGGATGCACCCCTTCGGCCCAGCCGTTGCCATACTCCTGCTCCATGGTACGGCCTGTGAAATCAAGCCAGCTCTGGTTGAACCAAGTGCACAGCTTGTCCAGCCCGGCAACCCAAATGAGCACCGGCGCGGAATTGGCCACGACTTTGAACCGTGCCTCGCTCTCTTTTATGACGGAATGCAATCGCCGGGTTTCAGTAATGTCCTCGACGGCGGCCACAATGAATCCTGCCGAGTCGCCGTTCCCTGGAATGAGCGAAGCGGTCACCCGGCCCCAAACGACCTGACCGTCCTTTTTCAGGTATCGTTTCTCGGTCTGAAATGAAGGAACCTCATGCCTCATCAGCCTTTGGATCAACCCGAAGCTGAAATCCAGCTCCTCGGGATGGGTGATGCTGGCAACGGTCTGGTCCTTCAACTCTTCCGGCAAGGCGTAGCCCAGCATGGAGGCAAAGACTTGGTTAGCCTCCAGAATCGCTCCTGTGTGGGGATTGACCTGCACCATGCCGATGCCAACATGGTCCACCATGGCATGGAATTTCGCCTCGCTTTGACGCAATTGTTCCATGGCCTGCGCCTGGTCTCTACGGACGCGATGCAGCTCCAGGAACACCCGTACTTTGGCAAGGAGGATGGTCTTGTCGACGGGCTTCTCCAGATAATCGACACCGCCAGACTGGTACGCTCTCAGGCGATGGGAGTGATCCTGGAAGGCGGCGGTGAGAAAGATGATGGGGATGTTTCGGGTCTCCTCAAACCCCATGAGCATGTCGGCGACTTCGTAGCCATCCATGCCTGGCATGTCCACGTCCAGCAGGATCAACGCCAGTTCGTTCTCCACGGCCAGCCGCAGCGCTTCCTCGCCGGAAGAGGCATCCAGAATCGTTTCCCCCAGGGGCTGGAGCAGACGACGCATGGCCAGCAGATTGGCCGGCATGTCGTCTACAACGAGAATCGTCACTGTCTTCATGGTCTTGCTTCCCATCCTGATGGTTCAGACTGCATCAACATCCAAGCAATTGCTCTATCTCAACCCAGAGTCGCTCCATGTCCACCGGTTTGGTCAGGTAGGCAGTGGCGCCCGCTTCCAGGCAGAGGGCTTCATCCTCGGGCATGACCTTGGCAGTCAGGGCGAGAATCGGCAGATCATCACGTCCCATGTCGAGGCGAATGGCGCGCATGGCCTGGTAACCGTCCATGTTGGGCATCATGATGTCCATCAACACCAGGTCCACGTCCGGATGATCCTTCAGTTGTTTCAACGCCTTGACCCCGTCGGTGGCAATGAGCACCCTGCCGATCCGGGTCTGCAGTACCTTGGCCAGGGAAAAAATTCCCCGCATGTCATCATCCACCAGCAATACGGTCAATGGCCTGCCGTTCCGGGTCATGGCCCGAAGCGGTTGGGAGGATGGAGAGGACGTGGAGACTGGATCGGCACTGGCATCGGCACCGGCAATCGTTCCGGCGTTGGGTATGGGAGTCGAAGAGGTGTTGAGCAACTCGTTCATAGTCCCGAACAATCGCTCCACCTGTACCGGTTTGGGAAGATAGTCGTTGGCCCCGGTCTCCAGGCAGCGTTGCCGGTCGCCGGGCATGGCCTTGGCGGTCAGGGCGATGATGGGGAGATGAGCGAAACGGGGCTGTTTGCGAATCGCTGCCATGGCCTGATAGCCATCCATGGTGGGCATCATGATATCCATCAGCACCAAGTTAACGCCGGGATTTTCGTCCAAAAGTCGCAGGGCCTTCCCCCCGTCTTCGGCATAAAGAATCCGTTCCACCCGTTTTTCCAGGATTTTGCCGATGGCGAAACGGTTACGTTCGTCGTCGTCCACCACCAGCACCGTAGTCCCAGGGGCAAAAAAGCTCTCCCTTGCCGTCGGGGAAACGGCATCCTCACTCTCGGGCAGGGAACTCCGCACCTTGTCCGGAAAAGGAAATTCCAGGGGCAGCAGCAGAGTGAAGGCGCTCCCTTCGTCCAAACGACTTGCCACCCGAACTTCCCCTCCCAACAGTTGGGCGAAACGCCGGACGATGGACAGTCCCAGTCCGGTGCCGCCGTATTTACGGCTGGTGGCCCCGTCCACCTGCTGAAAGGTCTCGAAGATCAGCTCACGTTTGTCCTCGGGAATGCCAATACCGGTGTCGCTGACGGTGAAGGCCACAAATCGATCAACGTTCATGGTGGATTCGGCGAAATCTGCCCCATCCGGGCGGTGAATGCGCACCGTCACCGCCCCATGGTGGGTGAACTTGAAGGCGTTGGAAAGCAGGTTGCGCAGGATCTGCTCCACTTTGATCCAGTCGGTGATCATCCCCTTTGGCAAACCGGGTTCCAACTCCAACCGCAGTTCAAGATTCCGGGAAAGGGCCACGGCGCGGAATTGCCGTAGCACTCCTTCCTGCAAGGTCTGAAACTCCATGGTTTCGCCCAGCACATCCATGCGCCCCGCCTCCACCTTGGACAGGTCCAAGATGTCGTTGATCAGGCGCAACAGGTCCAGGCCACTGTCATGGATCACCTGGGCCGACTCCACTTGTTCGGAGGTCAGGTTGTTCTCTCCGGTCAGCAGTTTGGCGAGAATCAGCATGCTGTTGAGGGGGGTGCGTAGTTCGTGGGACATGTTGGCCAGGAACTCCGACTTGGCCTGATTGGCCAACTCGGCGGCCTCTCGCGCCTGGTGGGCCGACAGCTCCGCCTGACGGGCCATAATTTCCGCCTGACGGCGGATCGAGACATCCCGCAAGGTGCCAAACACCCCGGTCAATCCCCCTAGCTCGTCCCGTTGAGCGGTGGCGTAAAGCTCGACCCAGACATCTCTGCCGCTGCGGTGAATTCCGCGCACCTCCTCTCGATAGAACTCCAAATCCCCGTCCACCAGGGATTTAAACAAATCTTTTTGATGTTCGCGCTCATCCGGATGAACGTAATTCAGGAAATTCCGCCCCAAGGATTCCTCGACTGTGTAGCCGATGATCTCCTCCCAGGCCGGGTTAAGAAATTTCCATCGCCCGGCGACATCGGTCTCGAAGATCAACTCCTTGATGTTCTCCACCATGCGCTGATAGCGATCCTCGGCTTGGTGCAACTCTCGACCGATGCGTTGCGCCTCCAGGAGAATATGTTCCTGACGCCCCGCCAGAGAGCGGAACAGTACGAACAATAGCAATGAAATCAAACATCCAGAAATCAGCAGCAGCAGGGGCTGCCAACTCACCATCTCCTGTTCGAAATCGGGACGGCTTTGGAAACGCACCGTCCAAACCCGTCCAGGGAGATTGATCGAGCGGATGACGTTGTATTTTGGGACCGTCTGTGAGACCGTGCGATCATGGGATGTGTATAGCAACTGTTCTGCCGTCGTCTCGGGTCCGTCGAACAGCTCAAAATCCATATCAGGAATGCCGTGCCCCAAGATGCCGCTCATCAAATCTTTCATACGGAACGGGCTGTAGACGAAGCCCAGCAGCGCGTAACGGCGCTCTTCCTCGGTGGCGACAGGCCTGCCTGGTTTGTAGACGGGGATGTACATGAGGAAACCGGACTGCACGTCCTTGACGGTCTCCTGCACCAGCTTGACCTTGCCGGAAACCGAGGAGTTGCCGTTGTCCCGTGCCTGCTCCATGGCTGCGCGACGTACCGGTTCAGAGAACATGTCGAAGCCGAAAGCGCGCAAATTGCGGTCCTTGAAAGGCTCCAGG
>JADFZD010000061.1 GCA_015232705.1 Magnetococcales bacterium
CATTGCCGGTGACCCTGCGCAACCTGGAGTCGCTGTTGCCTCTGGATGCGACCCATCCCGGCTCCGAGGCGGATGAGCGCGCTGCCAGTGATTCCGCCACCACCCTGGATCGCCATTGGGAGGCGTTTCGGGAGCGCTACTGGCCCAAGTCCGCGCAGATACGGGGATCCCGGTTGCGGGTGGAGGATCCGGTGACCTTCTTGCGTTGGATGGATCATCGCGCCATCGTGTCTGCCCCCCAGATCGAAAAGGATCTGCAAGGGGAGGACAAAGTGACGCACAAGACCGGAGAGCAATCGGTTTTCGATACCCCGTTGTTGGAGAAAAGAGAGCGGTTGGAGCCTTTTTCGCTGCCCAGGCAGGGGAGCGGCAAGGCATTCGAGGTGGTGGGGATTCCGTTGCCCAAGCCCGGGTTGTATGTGGTGGAGTTGGCCAGCGACCGGCTTGGCGCTCACCTGCACGGGGAGCCTAAGCCCTATTATGTTCCGGCTACCGTGGTGGTCACCAATCTGGCGGTGCACTTCAAGCGGGGAAGGGACTCCTCCCTGGTCTGGGTGACCTCTCTGGATCAGGGCAGGCCGGTGGCCGATGCCCAGGTGACGGTCGGGGATTGTGCGGGCAACCGATTTTTCGAGGGGCGCACCGATGCGCAGGGCATCCTTTCGGTTCCAGGCCACCTGCCGGACAGGGAGGGTCTGCCCAAATGCGGTGGTGCGCAAGGCAAATCCTATCTGGTGACCGCCCGGCTCGGAGAGGATCTCTCCTTTGATCTCTCCCATTGGGGCGAGGGATTGAGTGTCTGGGATTTCAATCTCGGCTATGAATCGTGGTCGGAACGGAGTCCGATCGAGGCCCGCTTCGCCACGGTGTTCGATCGCATGCTGTTCAGGGCCGGTGAAACGGTCTCCATGAAACATTTTGCCCGGTTGGCGGTCGAACGGGGGTTGGATCGACCCGAGAAGGGGCGGCTGAACAAGGTGTGCCAGATCCGGCATTACGGCAGCCAGCGGGTTTATGCCACCCTGCCCCTGGAGTGGGATGAAAAAGGGAGCGCCCTGGCGCAATGGACCATCCCTGCGGAAGCCAAGAGTGGGACGTATGAAGTTTTGCTGACAGAGCCGGGCCAGTCGAATGGACTTGAAATTTCAACCGGCCAGTTCCGGGTGGAGTCGTTCCGGGTACCGGTGATTCGGGGGAGCATTTCACCCAAGGCGGGTACGTCGCCAGCCAGCGCTCAGGTGCGTCTGGATCTCCAGGCCACCTTCTTTTCAGGAGGGGTGGCGGGTCATCTGCCGGTACGGGTGCGGGCCATGCTGCAACCCAAGGTGCTGGAGTTCGACGGCTATCCGGGTTTCGAGATTGCCAACGGGCCGCTGCCCCGGGAGAGTCGGGGGATCGCGACTGGGGATGAGGATTCCGTGGGTGATGTCTCCTGGGTGGGGGAGGAGACGAAAAAGATTCTGCCGGCGCAAGCCTTGGTCTTGGATGCCAAAGGGAGTGGACAGATCGAGTTGAAGGAGCTGCCGCGCACCGAGACCCCCCAGACCCTGTTGGCGGAGATGGAGTTCCAGGATGCCAACGGCGATCGGCAGACCCATGCCACCCGCATCACCCGGCTGCCGTCCCAGGTGCTTTTGGGCATCTTTTCGGACAACCGGATGGATGCTCCTCGGCAGTTGGGGTTTCAGGTGGTGGCCGTGGATGAGACGGGAAAACCCCAACCCGGCGTGAAGGTGGAGGTGGAGCTGTTCGAGCGCAAGCTCTACTCGCACCGCAAGCGGCTGGTCGGCGGCTTCTACGAGTATGCCCATCACCGCGAGAACCGGTCCCATGGCACCTTCTGCGCGGGCGTCACCGATGCCCAGGGGCGGCTGTTCTGCAACCAGGTCTCGCCGGTTCAGGGATCGCTGGCGTTGCAGGCCAAGGCCGTGGATGGGAATGGGCAGCCCAGTTTCGCCCACAGCTTCGTCTGGTTGAACGAATCCGAATCCCAGTGGTTCGAATCGGTGCAGAACAATCGCATGGATCTGGTTCCGGAGAAGCCGGAGTATGATCCGGGCGAAGAGGCGGTGATTCAGGTGCGCATGCCCTTTCGGGAGGCTACCGCGCTGATCACCGTGGAGCGCGAGGGGGTGCTGGATGCCTTTACCCGTCCATTGAGCGGGGAGAATCCGATCATCCGGGTGCCGATGAAGGATCATTATGGCCCCAATGTGTTCATTTCGGTGATGGCGGTTCGGGGTCGGGTGACCGGCACGGCGCCCACCGCCCTGCTGGATCTGGGAAATCCGGCGTTCCGGGTGGGGTATGCCCAGCTCAAGGTGGGTTGGAAGGGGTATGCGCTGGGTGTCAAGGTGCGCACCGACAAGTCGGTCTATCCGGTGCGGGACAAGGCTGCGGTTACCATCGCGGTGACACCACCCCAGGGACGGAGTCTGCCGGCGGATGCCGAAGTGGCCGTGGCGGTGGTGGACGAGGGGTTGTTGGAGTTGAAACCGAACGACTCCTGGAATCTGCTCTCGGCGATGATGTTCAAACGTTCGCTTTACACCGAGACCAGTACCGCCCAGCAGCATGTGATTGGGCGGCGTCATTTTGGACGCAAGGCGGGCCATCCCGGCGGGGGTGGAGGTCGCCATCCGGCCCGGCAGCTTTTCGATACGCTGTTGCTCTGGGAGGGACGGGTACCCCTGGATGCCAGGGGTGAGGCGCGGGTGAGCGTGCCCATCCACGATCAGCTCTCCTCGTTCCGGGTGGTGGCGGTGGCCAGCGCGGGTGCGGATCTGTTCGGCACCGGGGAGAGCAGCTTCCGAACCGGCCAGGATCTGATTCTCACCCCCGCCCTGCCGGATCTGGTGCGGGAGAGGGATCGATTCCGGGCCGGATTCCATGTGCGCAACAGCAGCGACCGTCCCTTGAAGGTGGCGGTGCGGGCGGTGGCCTCGGTTCTGGTTTCGGGCAGCGCTCCGGAAGCGGAAAGGGGCGGTCCGGAGTTGCCCGCGGTCACTTTAAGCCTTGCCCCCGGAAGCAGCGATCTGGCGACCTGGGAGATCGAGGCGCCCGCGGATGCCTCCGGGTTGCGCTGGAGCGTGACCGCCACCGCCCCGGAGGCCTCCGACCGGCTGATCACCACCCAGAAGGTCCGTCCGGTCCATGCCACGGAGGTGCTTCAGGCCACCTCGCAATCCCTGGCGGGAGAGACGGCGCTCTCCGTGGCCGTCCCTCCGGATGCCCTGCCCGGCAAGGGTGGCATTCGTCTGTTGCTCCAGGATCGCCTGACCGGCGATCTGGAGGGTGTGCGGGAGTACATGCGCCAATATCCCTTCACCTGTCTGGAACAGCGGGTTTCCAAGGCGGTGGTGTTGCAGGATGGGGATGCCTGGAAAACGGTGATGGCCGCCCTGCCGGGTCATCTGGATCCGGATGGTCTGGCTCGATTCTTTCCCGGAAGCTCGCCGGGCAGCGACACTCTGACCGCCTATCTGCTCGCCATTGCCCACGCTTCCGGGATGACCATACCGGAGGAGTCCCGCACCCGGATGCTGGATGGTTTGCTGCGTTTCGTCGAAGGGAAGCTCACGAGGCGTGCCGTCATGCCGGCTGCGGATCTGAACCTGCGCAAGCTCGCCGCGCTGGAGGCGATCTCCCGCTATCGGCGGGTGCCGGTGGCGCTGGCCGGATCCCTGGGGGTGGATGTGGGGAGGTGGCCTGCATCGGGCCTCCTCGACTGGGTGAATCTGCTCTCCCGCACACCTGACCTGCCCAAGCAGAAGCAGCGTCTGGAAGAGGCCTTGAAGGCATTGCGGGGGCGTCTGCATTTCCAGGGGACGGCCATGACCCTCTCTTCGGAGGGTATGGATCAGCTCTGGTGGTTGATGGTCTCTCCGGAAACCAACCTGAACCGTCTGCTGCTCACCGTGGCAGAGGCGCCGGGTTGGAAGGAGGATCTGCCGCGTCTGGTGCGGGGGATGCTCTCCAGACAGCAGCGTGGCCATTGGGCGACCACGCCGGCCAACGCCTGGGGGGTGGTGGCGCTGCAATCTTTTGCCAAACGCTTCGACAACACCACGATCGGCGGGAGCAGTCGTGGGGAGTTGGCCGGGGAGAGCCGTTCCCTGGTGTGGCGGGAGCATCCCCACGGCGGAGCGCTGGATTTCCCCTGGCCGGCGGATGGCGTTCAGGCCGCGTTGAAGGTGACCCACCAGGGGGAGGGAAAACCCTGGCTGACGGTGCAGAGCCGGGCAGCGATTCCCCTCGTGAAGCCTCTGACCAGCGGATATCGTCTGACCCGCACGGTCATGCCGCTTGAGCGCAAGAACGATCAGGTCTGGAGCAGCGGGGATCTGCTGCGAATCCGACTCAAGATCGACGCCACCACCGACATGAACTGGGTGGCGGTCAGCGATCCGATACCGTCAGGCAGTATCATCCTGGGAAGTGGACTCGGCAACGATTCGGCGATTCTCGATGCCGGTCGCAAGAAGAGTGGCTGGGGGGGAGCGCCGAGTTTCGAGGAGCGCACTCCGGAAGCCTATCGGGCCTATTTCGAGTGGCTGCCCAAGGGCGAATGGACGCTTGAGTACACCGTGCGCCTCAATCACGCCGGACGGTTCGAGCTGCCCGCCGCGCGCGTGGAGGCGATGTATGCGCCGGATCTGTTCGGTGCGCTGCCCCTGGAGCCCATGATTGTGGAGCCGTGAGCGCCTTCTGGAGATTGGGTCGCGGCAGCCCGTTTCCACAAGCGGGGGTGCATCCCTGGGGCGGGGTGCTGCGTGTGGTGGTTGCGGGGATGGTCGGCTTGCTGGTGACCGGGCTGCTTTTGGATCTGCTGCTGCCCTATCTCCCCGGAGCGCCCGAGGTTCCGGATTTCGATCAGGTGCGGGCCGCCCATCGCAGCAGCGACCTGTGGCTTTTGGATCGTGAGAGTCGTCCGCTGCAACCGATTCGGGTCGATCATGCCAGCCGACGGCTGACCTGGAGTCCGCTGGAAGAGATCGCCCCCAACCTGGTGGAGATTCTGATCGAGGTGGAGGATCGCAGCTTCCATCGGCATCGAGGGGTCTCGTGGCCGTCGTTGATCGGGGCGCTCAAGGATCGCTTTCTGCATGGCAGCCGACGGGGGGCAAGTACCCTGACCATGCAGTTGGCCGGTCTGCTCACCCGGGAGTCGGGGGGGTGGTCCGGACGCCGTACCCTGGCGCAGAAGTGGCGACAGATGCGGAGCGCCTGGGCCATGGAGCGCTCCTGGAGCAAAGCCCAGATCCTGGAGGCCTACCTGAATCTGGTGCCGTTCCGGGGGGAGTTGCAGGGGATCAGCGCAGCCAGCCGCAGCCTGTTCGACAAGCACCCTTCGGGATTGATCCCCTCGGAATCGATTCTGCTGGTGGCGCAGCTTCCCGCGCCCAACGGGCCTGTTTCGCGCACGGCAGCTCGTGCCTGTGCCGTGGCCGGAAGGTTGGCTCCGGAACTCTCTTGCGCGGCCTTGACCGGGCAGGCCGAACGTCTGTTGCGGGGAGCTCTGCCCCCTCTTCGCCGTGAGGTGGCCATGGCCCCGCACGCTGCCCGGTGGCTCCTGAAACAACATCGATCGGCCAGCAGAGACACCTCGGAGCGGCGCTCCACCCTGGATGCCGAACTGCAACAGATCGCGCGGGAATCCCTGGATCGCCAGTTGGCGCAACTGGCCGGGCACAATGTCCGGGATGGCGCGGTGCTGGTGGCGGATAACGCCAGCGGGGCGGTGCTGGCCTATGTGGGGGGCGGAAGCGTCGATCCGTCGGCCCGGCATGTGGATGGCGTGCAGGCGCTGCGTCAGGCCGGCTCCACCTTGAAGCCGTTTTTGTATCAGTTGGCCATCGAGGAGCGTCTGATCACTGCGGCTTCCCTGTTGGAGGACAGTCCGGTGGAGTTGGTCCTGCCAACGGGAATCTATCAGCCCAGAAATTACGACCACGGCTTCAAGGGGTGGGTCAGCGCCCGCACGGCTCTGGCCTCCTCCTTGAACGTCCCGGCGGTGCGCGTACTGCTTCTGACCGGCCTGTCCCGTTTCGCGGCCCGGCTCAAGCAGTTCGGCTACAGCCAGGTCCGGGAGGAGGGGGCGTTCTACGGCTATGCCCTGGCCTTGGGTTCGGTGGAGGTGAGCCTCTGGCAACAGGTCAACGCCTTCGCCACGCTGGCCAACGGGGGCACCTTCATCCCTCTGATCCTGGATGCAGATCAGGAATCACCTCCGCCCCGACGCATAACCTCGCCCGAGAGCGCCTTCATTCTTTCCGACATCCTCTCCGACCCTCTGGCCCGCACCCCCACCTTTGGTTTGGGCAATCCGCTCGCAACCCCCTTCTGGAGCGCTGTCAAGACTGGTACCAGCAAGCGGATGCGGGACAACTGGTGCATCGGTTTTACGCCGCGCTTGACGGTCGGGGTCTGGGTGGGCAACTTCGATGGCCAACCGATGCGTGAGGTTTCGGGAATCAGCGGTGCCGCCGAGGTGTGGCTGGAGGTGATGCAGGCGGCACGCCTCCGTTTCGGCTCGGGTCACGCAGAACCCGAGTTGCCGTCCGACTCCGGGCTGATTCGTCGGTCGATTCACTTCGAGCCGGCGTTGGAACCGCCCCGCCAGGAGTGGTTTTTGGCGGGTACCGGAAGCGATGCCATCCGTCTCAACGAAGGCGAGTTGCGTCCCTCCCGGATCCGTTCTCCGGGGGATGGCAGTATCCTGGCCATGGATCCGGACATTCCTGGCGGTTTGCAGCGGCTTGTCCCCAGGATGAGCCCGGAGCATGCCGAAAACCAGTGGCGGCTGGATGGCGCCCCATGGCCAGCCATCCCGGAAGGATGGGAACTGGTACCGGGTACGCATCAATGGGAACTGGTGGATGGGGAGGGGCGTTTGCTCGACCGCGTGCGTTTTCAGGTGCGCGGCACCGAACCGAAACAGGTGCAGGAGGGTCCGGCATTTCAAGAGGCCCAGCCTTTGGCCGTGGCCCCTGGAACGCAGGAGTGAGTCAGGGGTTGCGGTTGTCACACCCCCTGGCGGATCAGCTTGCGGAATTTCGGATTCGGGGCGCAGCGCAACAACCGTTCGATGATTTTGCGGAAGGTGGTTTCGTCGGTCTGACGATCGGTCAGTGCCTTGAGGATCTTGACCATGGTATCGCCCTTTTTTCCGGGATCTTCGTAGGGATGCTCATGAAGCAGCCGGGAGAGGGTGGTCAGATAGGCCACCATCCCCCCCTTCAGGCTGCGGATGTGGTGTTTGCCGGAGAATTTCGGCAACAGAAACAGACTGGACTCCCCTTTGCTGCAATACAGCAGCATCGGTTTTTTCGTCAGTTGCGCGGCAAAGCGCCGCTCGAATCCCTCAGGATCCTCTTCGATGTGCAGAACATAGATCGATTGGGATGTGGGAATGGCAGGCTCTGTAGCGGGCCCGCCACGTACATCGATCAGGATGAACCCGGTGGGGTTCGCCAGAAACTCCTCCAGAGGGAGCGCGCCTTTGTTTCCGAAACCCAGCATGTCGTCGCATCCTGATCGTAGGGTTAAACCTAGATCCGGCAGTTGCGGGCAATCACCTGCGGCAACCTCTTGATCCATCTGGCAAATCGGAAGAAAGCCT
>JADFZD010000062.1 GCA_015232705.1 Magnetococcales bacterium
AGCTCCTTTTTGATACCGTGGCCCCGATTCTGCCTGGGTTTGGCGATAGTGGGTTTCAGCTGTAATTGACAGGAAGGGGGTCGATACCCTCACCCCCCTTGCCGTGAATCTCCCTCCGGGGCTTCAAGCAAGGGGATGACGGTTGCAAATCGTGTCGCGCTGAGGTGGCCGCCTCCCTTTCGTGGAGACGCGACACCCGGGCCATGCGGCTTGCACCGTCGGACGGCACGCGCCAAGGGGCGTCGCGGAGGCAGGCATCCTGCTCCAGGGTCACCAGGTGCGGGATTTTAACGTAAATCAGGGATGAAACGACCGTGAGTCTGATTGTGCAGAAATATGGCGGAACCTCCGTTGGCACGCTCCAGCGGATCCGCAACGTGGCCGCCAGGGCGGTCGCGGCGCATCGCGCGGGAAATCGCGTGGTGGTGACGGTATCGGCCATGGCGGGCGAGACCAATCGCCTGGTGGCCCTGGTGGAGGAGCTTTCCGGAGGCGATTACAGCCAGCGGGAGTACGACGTGGTGGTGGCCACCGGGGAACAGGTGTCGATCGGTCTTCTGGCCATTGCCATCGAGTCCCTCGGGGTGCCGGCGCGCTCCTATCAGGGGTGGCAGGTGCGTCTGTTGACCGACAGCGTGCATGCCAAGGCGCGCATCCTGGATGTGGAGGGCGACGCCATCCATGCCGATCTCGATGCGGGTCGCATCGTGGTGGTGGCCGGTTTTCAGGGGGTGGACGAACATGGCGCGGTGACCACGCTGGGCCGTGGTGGGTCGGACACCTCGGCAGTGGCGATTGCCGCCGGTCTGAAGGCCGATTTTTGCGACATCTACACCGACGTGGACGGGGTCTATACCACCGATCCGCGCGTGGTGCCCAAGGCACGCAAGCTCGATCGCATCTCCTATGACGAGATGCTGGAGATGGCTTCGCTCGGGGCCAAGGTGTTGCAGACCCGCTCCGTGGAGCTGGCCAAGAAATACAAAGTCCCCGTGCGGGTGCTCTCTTCCCTGGAGGAAGGGACTGGAACTCTGTTGACCGAAGAGGATGATGACATGGAACAAGTCGTGGTTTCCGCCATTGCGTTCAATCGGGATGAGGCCAAGATCACCGTTCTGGGGGTGCCCGACAAGCCTGGCATCGCCGCATTGATCTTTGGCACCCTGGCTGACGCCAACATCAACGTGGATATGATCCTGCAGAACGTGTCGGTGTCGAGCGGCGAGACCGATATGACCTTCACCGTGCCCAAGGGGGACTTCAAGCAGGCCATGGAGGTGCTCAAGGGTCCGGTGAGCGCGATCGGCGCCAGGGATCTTCTGGGCGATCCGGACATCGCCAAGGTGTCGGTGGTCGGCGTGGGGATGCGCTCCCATTCGGGTGTCGCGCAGAAGATGTTCAAGGCGTTGAGCGCCGAGGGGATCAACATCCGCATGATCTCCACCTCGGAGATCAAGATCTCCGTGGTGATCGACGAGAAGTACATGGAACTGGCGGTGCGTGCCCTGCATGTGGCATTCGAACTGGACAAGGATGTTGGAGATCGTGTCGGAAAGTGAACCACAGCAATCAGGCTCGGGGCGTGTGAACGCCCCGGCCAGGTCATCCGTCAAGAGTGACGCGAACGTGCACGATGGAGGGAAATTCCAGGCATCTCCCACCCGCGGCGCGCCGTTGCGCGAGAGCCACGGAAAGAGCGCGGGTGAGATGATCGCCATCTACGACACCACACTGCGTGACGGCTCGCAGAGTGAGGCGGTGCAATTTTCGGTCGAGGACAAGTTGCGCATCGCCCGGCGTCTGGATCTGCTGGGTGTGGATTACATCGAGGGCGGCTGGCCGGGGGCCAATCCCAAGGACGAGGCTTTTTTCGCGCGTGCCAAAGATTTGAAACTGGAGCGGAGCCGGTTGGTTGCCTTCGGTTCGACGCGGCGCGCCAGGGTGAGCGCGGAACAGGATGGGGTCCTCAATGGCCTGTTGGCTGCCGAGACCTCGGTGATCACCATTTTCGGCAAGTCGTGGCCATTGCATGTGACGCGCGCCTTGGGGATCACCCCGCAGGAGAATCTTGATCTGATCTTTGATTCGATACGCTATCTCAAGTCGCGGACCGATCAGGTCTTTTTCGATGCCGAACACTTTTTCGACGGCTTCAAGTCGGACGCCGATTATGCTGTCAAGGCGTTGATGGCCGCGCGGGATGGGGGTGCGGATGCCCTGATCCTGTGCGATACCAACGGCGGGACGTTGCCAGGCGAGATTGCGGCCATCATGAAGCAGATCGCTCTGGCGGAGGTGCGGTTGGGCATCCACTGTCACAACGATGGCGGGTTGGCGGTGGCCAATACCCTGGTCGCGGTCGAGTGCGGGGCCACCCAGGTGCAAGGCACGATCAACGGCCTGGGCGAGCGTTGCGGCAATGCGGATTTGACGACCGTCGTGGCCAATCTGCTGCTGAAGATGGGACGCCATGCGCGCATGGGCAAGGAGAGTCTGCCCCGTCTGACTGGGGTGAGCCGTTTCGTGGACGAGCTGTGCAATCGCACGCCTCCCAAGAAT
Organism: Magnetococcales bacterium; assembly: GCA_015232705.1. GTDB lineage: Bacteria > Pseudomonadota > Magnetococcia > Magnetococcales > Magnetaquicoccaceae > Magnetaquiglobus. Next base: position 2,560 of record JADFZD010000062.1, read on the forward strand.
CAACCCTTTGTCGGCGCGTCGGCCTTTGCCCACAAGGCCGGGGTCCACGTGGCGGCGATTCTCAAGGATCCGGTCACCTACGAGCACATCGATCCGGAGTGGGTGGGCAACGAGCGGCGCATTCTGGTCTCCGAGCAGGCCGGACGCAGCAATCTGGTCCACAAGTTTCGCGAGATGGGCATTGTGGATGTGGATCCGAACGACCCGCGCCTGCAGAATCTGCTCAACGAACTCAAGGATCTGGAGTTTCGCGGCTATCAGTTCGACGCTGCCGAGGCATCCTTCGAGCTGCGGGTGCGCCGGGCGTTGGGTCAGCTGCCGGAGTACTTCCGCGAGCAGGGATTTCGGGTGATCGACAACCGCATGGTGCGCGATGACGGCGCTCTGACCATGGGTGCCGAAGCCACGGTCAAACTGGTGGTGGGTGGGCAGCCGGTCCACTTCGTCGGCGAGGGCAATGGCCCGGTGGATGCCCTGTACACCGTGCTGCGTCGCGCGTTGGAGTGGCACTATCCTTCCATCAACGCCGTGACGCTGGTCGATTACAAGGTGCGCATCCTCCCGCAGGTGCAGGGTGGTCGTGCAGGTACCGGCTCGATGGTGCGGGTGTTGATCGAGTGGCGCGACGAAGCGCGCTCCTGGGGTACGGTGGGCGTGTCGGAGCACATCATCGCCGCCTCCTACGCCGCCATCATGGATGCCCTGACTTTCAAGCTTTTCAAGGATGGTGCTACCCCGGCGGCATAGAGGTGTCGTCGGTTTGGATGAATTCTGGACTCCCGCAAGCATGGAGAATGGTGAAAGATGAAAAAAATCGAGGCGATCATCAAACCCTTCAAACTGGATGATGTCAAGGAGGCTCTCTCCGAGGTGGGCATTCAGGGGATCACCGTCACCGAGGTGCGCGGTTTCGGTCGGCAAAAGGGACATACCGAGTTGTACCGCGGGGCCGAGTACGTGGTTGATTTTCTGCCGAAACTCAAGGTCGAGGTGGTGCTCGACGATGATCGGGTGGATCAGGCGGTCGAGGCGATCGAACGGGCGGCGCGTACCGGACGGATCGGTGATGGCAAAATTTTCGTCACGCCGGTGGAGCGGGTGGTGCGCATCCGTACCGGCGAACGCGATGGAAACGCTCTGTAGGCGATGAAGGGGGGACGGGAGCTAGGCAGTCATTTCGAACCAGGCGAGATCATTTTTCGTCAGGGTGATCCGGCGCGTTGCATGTACGTGATCCAAAAAGGGCGTGTGGAGATCGTCATGGAATCGGAGTTCGGGCCGCGTCATCTGAACTCCCTCAAGGACGGGGACATCTTCGGCGAGATCTCGCTGTTTGCCGAAAAGGCCCGAATCGCCACGGCGCGCGCCATCACCGAGGTGCGCGCCCTGCAACTCGACGAAAGGACCTTTTTAAGTCGGTTGCATCAAGATCCGTCGATGGCCTTCCGGTTGATCCGCAAGTTGGCGCAGCGCATCCACGAGCAGGATCACGAGTTGATGCGTGATCACGCCGACGAGGTGGAGATCTGTCCGGTTACCGGCTTCACCAGTTACATCGACTTGGCGACCTTCCTGGAAACCGAGGTCAAACGGGCCAGACGCCTGAAACAGAGCATGGCGTTCGCGATCCTGGTTGTGGACGATCATGCCGGGATCGTGGAAAAGCACGGCGAGGTGGTCGTTGAGGAGGTGTTGCGTCGTCTTTCCGAGGTGATTCGTGATCACGTCCGGCGTACCGACGTGGCGGGACGCTTCGGCGCGGATCGCTATGGCATTCTGCTCTACGAGGCGGATGGCGCCTCGTCGGTACATGTGTGCGAAAAGGTGCGTGCCGCTTTTGCCGCACTTGCATTCGAGAGTCCCGGCGGGAGTTTTCATGCCACCCTCACGTGCGGGGTGGCGATCTTTCCGGAGCACCAGCAATCGACGTTACTCAACCAGGCCGCCTATCGGGCGCTGATGAAGGGCATGGCGCGCGGTGGCGATGGGGTGATGCTCGCGGAACCTCGGGTTGAGCGGTCACGGGCCTGACAGGATAACCAGGGGTGGGGATCGATGAAACTCGCGGATCAGTCCCGTGTGGCGGTGGTCGGCGGTGGACCGGCGGGATCGATGGCGGCCTATTTTCTGGTGGAGATCTCGGCGCGGGTTGGATTGCGCTTGCAGGTGGATCTGTACGAACCGCGCAACTTCTCCCGGCATGGCCCGGCAGGATGCAACATGTGCGCGGGCGTTGTTTCCGAATCGCTGGTGCAGACCCTGGCCGCCGAGGGAATCAATCTCTCTCCGCTTGTGGTGCAGCGGGGCATAGACTCCTACGTGCTGCACACCAGCGATCAACCCCCAGTGACGATTGCCACCCCAGTCGATGAGTTGCGCATTGCCACAGTCTATCGCGGAGGCGGTCCGCGTGAACCGGAGGGCGAGCAGAAGTGGATCAGCTTTGATGGCTACCTTCTGGAAATGGCACGCGAAAAGGGGGTGCGTGTCCTTCCTCACAGGGTGTCGGAGTTGGCCATGGATGCCGATGGTCGCCCGATGGTCGGGGTGGGCAAGGGGGGGGTCGAGACCTATGATCTGCTGATCGGCGCCGTCGGTGTCAACACCGGAGCGATGAAGCTCTTCGAGGGATTGGGTATTGCTTTTCAGCAACCGCCGGTCAAACGGGGCTTTGTTTCCGAGATCCATTTGGGCGTGGAGACGGTGCAGAAGTATCTGGGCAACGCCATGCACATTTTTTTGTTGGATATCCCGAAACTCAAATTTGCCGCCGTGATTCCCAAGGTGGAGTACGCCACGGTCTGTCTGCTGGGCGAGGATATCGACAAGGAGTTGGCCGAACGGTTCATGAACGATCCGGAGACCCGAAGCTGTTTTCCTCCGGAATTGAACTGGCAGATCGGTGAGAAGGTTGCCTGCGGCATGGGGCAGGCCTGTCAGTGTGGTCCCAAACTCAATGTCGGACCCGCGATTCACCCCTATGGGGATCGGGTGGTGCTGGTGGGGGATGCGGCGATCTCCCGTCTCTACAAGGACGGGATCGGAGCGGCCTACATCACGGCCAAGGCGGCGGTGGTGACGGCGCTCTTTTTCGGGGTGTCGGACAATGACTTTCGACGCCGCTATCAACCGGTGGTGGAGGGGATCGCCAAGGACAACCGGATCGGCAAGCTGATCTTCTGGATCACGATTTTTTACCAGAAATCACTCTTTTTACGTCGCGGGATGGTGCGTATGGTGCGCGGCGAGAGCGGTCTGCCTGGGGAGAAACGGGATATGAGTCGCGTCCTGTGGGATACCTTCACCGGGAGCGCCACCTATCGGGAGATCCTGATGCGTACCTTGACCCCCCGATTTGCGCTCCGGCTGCTCCAATCGACACTGCTCTCCGTGTTTGCAAAAAAATCGCGCGCGCCGGTGGGCGATCTTCGTCATCCACCATCCGGGTGAGCAAGACGCGGGAATTCCAGGATCAGGATGCCGAAGTGATCGGAACTCTTTCGACTTCCGGTTTAAATGGGTGTATGATCATGCATGAGCATCAAGAATGGTTTTTGATTACCGTGGAATGCCCATTCGGCAACTCTGCGGCAGGGGGGTGAGGAGGGACTCTCCCAAGGATGTTTCAAGTTCGAATCGCGGAAGAAGAGCGAGGCCCATGATCAATCTGGCTGAAAAACAGAATACCCGCTTGGGTGGCGGTGACGGTCGTCAGAATGCCCGGCTGATCAAGATCCTATTGGAAAACAGCTCCGAAGGGGTTCTGCTCTTGGACCGGCGCGGCGTGATCCGTCGGGTAAACGATGCGTGCGCGTTGATGACGGGTTATACGGCGCGTGAGTTGAAGAATCGCCATATCCGCCGTTTCTGGAAAAATGAAGGGGTTGGCGATCAGTTGACCACCATCGGGGATGCCCTGTGGTTCCGGGGATACTGGATTGGTCACATCCAACTGCCCGTCAAACGGGGCGGCGTGCTCCCATTCGCACTCAGGGTCATGGCCGTGCTGCCGGAGCGCGGACCGGTACGGACGATCGTTGCGCAACTTGGTCGAATCGAGGGGAGTTCCCCGGTTCCCAGACCCGTGCCCATGTCCATGTCCGGATCCATGGTCGAGTCGTTCTCCGAACTTGCCGTGAAGTCCGAGCAGTCAGACTCCACCTGGGATCCTTTGACCGGTCTGCCCAACCTGCCGCTGTTCCAGGACCGTCTGCGGCAGGCCTTGTCTCAGGCCGTGCGCCGTCAGCATGCGGTGGGTCTGATCTTCATGGATCTGGACAATTTTGCCTTGATCAACGACTCGCTGGGTCGGGAACGGGGCGACGAGGCATTGCGCGAGGTGGCCCGTCGTCTGGCAAGATGTCTGCGAACCAGCGATAGCGTGGCGCGCATTGGCTCGGACGAGTTCGCCTTGCTTCTGATCGACATCGATGATGTCGATGCCGCCGTGCGCAATGTCAGCGTCGTGGCCCGCAAACTCCATGAGATCCTGGATGAACCGATCATCATGGGCGGCACGGAGTTGCGGATTTCCGCAGCCATGGGGATCACCCTCTCCCCTCAGGACGGCCACGAGGCTCCTCAACTGCTGAAGAATGCCGCGACCGCCTTGTCCCATGCGCGTCGCAAAGGGCGCAACAACTATCAGTTCTTTTCCCAGGAGATGACCGAAACCGCCAAGCGGCGTTTCGCGATGGAGACCAGTTTGCGTCACGCCATCGAGCGGGATGAACTGGTGCTTTACTATCAGCCCCAGGTCGATCTGCACTCCGGTCAGGTGGTCGGCGCCGAGGCCCTGGTGCGTTGGAAACATCCGGAACGGGGTCTGGTCTCTCCCCTGGAATTCATTCCGGTGGCCGAAGAGACCGGCCTGATCCTGCCCATCGGCGAATGGGTGCTGCGCACCGCCTGTCGGCAGTTGGCCGCGTGGGGCCGCATGGGTTTGCCGATGATCCGCGTTGGCGTCAATCTTTCGGCCTTGCAGTTCCAGAAGCAGGATCTGG
>JADFZD010000063.1 GCA_015232705.1 Magnetococcales bacterium
ATCACCAACGGCATGGCGCCGGTGGCTGCGGCAAAAGCGACCAGACCCGATCCTGCCGGGAACGAGATGCCAATCGGAAAACGGGTATGGGAGTCACCGCCGGTGCCCACGGTATCCGGCAGACACATGCGGTTGAGCCAGGAGTGGATGATGCCATCGCCCGGACGCAGGGCCACGCCGCCGCGCTCCTCGAAGAATCCGGGAAGGGTCTTGTGGGTCTGGACATCCACTGCCTTTGGATAGGCCGCAGTGTGACAGAAGGATTGGATCACGAAATCCGCCGAGAAGCCCAGGCAGGCAAGCTCCTTGATCTCGTCACGGGTCATCGGACCGGTGGTATCCTGGGAACCGACCGTGGTCATGGTGGGCTCGCAGTACTCGCCGGTACGCACGCCCACCTTGCCGATCGCCTTGCCGACCATTTTTTGCGCCAGAGTATACCCCTTGCCGGTATCCACGGGATTTTCCGGTGCTACGAACCGTTCGGTCGGGGCCATGCCGAGCACCTCTCGGGCCTTGGCCGTGAGCTTGCGCCCAACGATCAGATTCACCCGCCCACCGGCGCGCACTTCGTCGGCCAGGGTATTCGGGCTGATCTGGAATCGAGCCACCACGGCGCCATCGCGACGGATGGTCCCCTCACGAGTGTTGATGGTGACCACATCGCCATTCTTCAAGGCACTGACATCGCACTGGATCGGCAGCATGCCGGAGTCCTCAGCGGTGTTGAAGAAAATCGGAGCGATCGTGCCGCCGATCACCACGCCACCGGTGCGTTTGGCCGGCACAAACGGGATATCCTCGCCGATGTGCCAGATGAGGGAATTGGCCGCCGACTTGCGCGACGAACCGGTTCCGACCACATCACCGAGGTAGGCCAGGGGATGTCCCTTTTTCTTGAGGCTGGCGATCTCCTCCAGGGAGCCTGGCTGGCGGGTCACCAGCATGGAGAGGGCATGCACCGGCACATCAGGCCGGCTCCACGCCTCGGAGGCAGGAGAGAGATCGTCGGTATTGGTTTCGCCAGCCACCTGAAAGAGGGTAACGGTCAACTCCTCCGGCATGGGTGAGCGCGAGGTGAACCAGGTGGCATCAGCCCAGTTCTGGAGCACCTGTTTGGCGTTGGCATTGGATTTCCCTTTTTCTGCCAAGATTTCAAAGGCATCGTAGATCATCAGGGTGTTGGACAGCGCGGTCACGGCCTCCCCAGCCAGTTCTGCGTCGTCCAGCAAACGGATCAGCGGCATGACATTGAAGCCACCAATCATGGTCCCCAAGAGCCGTGTGGCCTCCTGGCGGGTCATCACCGAACAGGCGATCTTTCCCTGAGCCACTTTGTCCAGGAACTCCGCCTTGACTTGCGCCGCGTCATCCACACCCGGCGGGACTTGGTTGACCAAGAGATCCTTCAAGAATGCCGCTTCTCCTGCCGGTGGATTCTGCAACAAGGCCGTGACTTCGGCGGTCTGCTGTGCATTCAGGGGCAGGGGTGGAACACCTTGCTTGGAACGTTCCTCGACATGTTGACGATAGGCTTCGAGCATAAAATCGTTCTCCTTGTTGGAAGTTCTGGCGCGTTCGCGCACGCAACCAGAGATGATTAACAATTCACAATCTTCGGAAGTACAATGCGGAAAGGAGCGAACAACGAGACAGACACTTCAGGACGGCAAGGAGTACGCGACGCAGCCTGCGAAGAGCCCCCCTATGAGTGCGAATTGGTACGACGCATCGTGACAATTTAATCCAACTTGACCGCAGTGGCAAGTCATGGTGTTACCGTGGAATTCCAAAGGGCGCATTCCACGACAGCGGAAATGCGAGTGAAGATTCTCCCCTTGCGCACGCTCGGCTAACCGCTGGATTGCCCGGCAAACGGAGAGGAACCTCTCTTTGCGGGATGTTCGCAATAAATAAGAAAACGTTAATTGTTATATTTTTAAAGGTATTTTTAAACGTCCAAATTATGGAAACATATATTAGTTTCCTTGAAAAATTCCAAAAAACAGGATATAGATCGAGGTCATCGGAATTTTTAAATCATCCCATTCAGCCCATGGAGAGACCAATGACCTCTTGCGACATCACCAAAATCATTCACAGAGATCCCAAGTCCGTTCAAGACTATCCGAATTATGCTGTCAACAAGTTGGCCAGCTCTACAGATGCTTTCATATTTTTTCGCTCCTTCGTACCCTGCTTTTATTGCTATCTCAAAAGCAACCAAACCTGGAACAGCCCAGTCTTCGACGCCCTGCGAAGCTTCGTCGGATGGTGCGCAGGAGATGCCCATCCGAAAAATTTCGGCGTCCTGCCTCTGTACTTGACCAGCGGAGAGAAAAAACTCGTTTTCGCCATGAACGACCCGGATGATGGCGATCTGGGGTTACCCATATACGATATCCTCCGTCTGCTCACCGGCATTCACTTCGTTGACACCAACTCCAGTCCGAAAACACTTCGGAAATGGCTGCAACAGGCACTCTGCGCCTATCTGGCCGGCTTAGCCTCGGGAGACTTCCCGTCCGACCAGAATGCCATCACCGATTTCCTTTCGGATTGCGGCGTATCGAACAGCATCATCAATGACATGGTATGCAGCAAGAACAGCAAATGCTTTCACTGCGACGAAAAATATGGTGAAACCAAAAATGGCGAACTCGTGCCGGTCTGTACCAGCGGCAAGACCGAGATCAACATCCAAATCACCCCCGAGGAGATGGACGCCCTGGATCGCTTCGTGGAAAATGACTGCTACCTGAAAGGGTACAAGATCAAATACTATCTGGCTTACATGAAAACCACCGGCGGGTCGGGTTACCTGCGGCAGTATCGCATCTGCCTGCACGACAAGGATCTGGACAGCAGCGATCCTTTCCGTCATGTCATCCTGGATATCAAGCCGGAGTGCAACTCCAGCGTCCATTACGAACAGATGGGACACAACGTCAAGCAGATCCTGGCGCGCGTCAACACCAACCTCCGCAAGGAGCGTGGCGGGGAGCTGTGCCGCTTCAACCGGGCAGTGGCCATTCCCGCCCTGGGATGTGGCGCGTTTCTCATCCGCGCCCGATGGGATGGGCAAGAGGGAATCGATACGGACAAAATTCCGGACAATCCCGGTTTGCTGTGCGCCGAAGCCAAAATTCTGGGCATCACACATCGTAACGCCATGATCAACGTCAACGACGTGGATGCGTATCAATCGGTTGTGGAAACCATGCAATCCGAATTGATCCTCCTGGCCGGCGAAATGGCCGCAGCCATCGAACACGGCTACCAGTGCTGCTGTCTGACGGATTCAGCACCCTGCAGTTGTTGCGATGAGGCACTGCGTCTGAGAGTCCATACGGCGCGCAGCCCCCAGGAGAGCTGATGGGGTGTTCCAAGGGAGGTGTCCACGGATAAATCCCCCCCATCATGAACGTTGCGCTCATGGCGCGAGCAGAAACCCCTTCAAAGCGTCTGCCACACGCTTGACCGGAGGAAACTGATTGAAGGGTAAGCCGTGCTCCTGGAACCAGCACGACGCCTCCAGCAGCGGAACAAGAGAGGGGTGCTTGCCCAAAGCGCGATCCACCCCGAGGGCCAGGGGTGGATGACTGCCGGGACCATCCAACCTCTTCAGACGGGCCGGGAGTTGTCCAGCATGCCAGCGGTGAAACAGCTCCAGATGGACCACCATGCCGCTCGCATGCCGAAACGAAAAGTCCGGCACAACCAACTCCTGGCCACCCAAGGATAGGATCTCCGCTTCGGGAAGAATCTCCCAGGCGGAGATCTTCTCCCGGAACTCCGCGGCAAATTGCTCGAACTCTTCGGGCCGATAACTCCCGGTACGCGGCTCAGGCGCCCACAAGCCGCTGGCATCACTCAATTCAAAGGTCAGGGGACGACTCTCCAACAAGAGTGCAGCCTGCAACCGCCATTCCCGCAACTGACACAACTCCGGCAGCAGCAAAGCCAATTTGATGCCGTATTTGCGCTGTACGTCGAACAGACTCAACGGACCATCCAACTCCAAAGTAAATCCACCCTCCACATCCTTGTCGCGTGCGAGACGTGCCAGCAATTGCAAAAATTTCAAGTGACGAAAAAATCGCCTCTGCTTGCCAGGATCGGGATCGCGAATATGCACCGTCAACCGGTTGGCCCACAGCAACGGCCCCTGCGCCAATGCCAGATTATACCGGTGCAACAGCGCCTCCGGTTCCAGGGGATCAAAGCCGGTCAAAGGTTGTCGATCTGGATGATCGGCATGCAGACCCAGGGCGAGTTGATCGGGGTCCGGTTCGCGGGCGTCTCCCTCGCCATCCAAAGCATGGGCCACTGCACGTCGATAGGCGGGCAGATCATTCATGCCAGCGCTTTGCAAAAGAGTCCCGGCCATACGAAAAATCTCCAGACGACGCTCTTCCATCCCTTCCGGAGCCTCGCGAAAAACACATCGATCACCAAGAAGTTTATTCAACCCCTTGGCAATCAGAGGCGATCGGGCTGCATTGATCAGAGGTGCGACCGCCTCGGCGATCTCATCCCGGCTTTGCCCCTCACTGGAGAGATAAACCGCCGTCATATCACGCGCCAAATCACGCAACAGCTGATTCCTGGCATCGACAAAACGAGGTGTCAAACGCCCCTGGCGTTGATCAAAACGAAGCAGTTCGCGGGTAAGCATTCTTTTTTTCTCGTAACCATTCAGGACCCCCAACAGTCAGCGGGGTCCAGGGACCAATGGCCCCTGGTGGGATCCAAGGGCAACGCCCTTGAAACTCAAGATTGTGTGATTTTGCCTTTCGCACGCTTATGTGTGCCGTAAAGGCATTGCCGCTTTTGGGCAACGCCTCTACGGCGAATGGTTCGCAGCACTCCTGCCGCCTTCGACAGCCTGTTTATTGGGCCATGTTCGCGGGATCGTTTGGCCAAAGGCGTAAAGCGATCCCGTAAGCCTTGGTTGGCAAGAAATTTTTTTCACAAAAAGCTTGAACAATTCTGTCTTTGACAAAGTCAAAACAAAAACCTCAGTGGCTTAAAGCCGTCCGAACCTCCGCCGGGGATCTTTGGTCCCTGGACCCCTGCAACGGTTGGGTACCTGAATCGTTCCTTTTTCTCTTCTCCATCGACAACACAATCGACACGTCATAAAAATCCATACAGCGAATTATCCCTCTGCGCTCCACCCAAGACAACATTCCTGGTTGCACCCTGGCTCGTTCTGGCGTAACCATGGATATCACACAGCGCGTCGCGTCAAACCGGAAAATGCCCGAATCGCTCACCTTTGCTTGAACTCTCACATAAACCTCATGAAGCCCTTGCGTTCACTTCCCGACCCCCTGGAGATCCTCTCCCGCTGGCGCATGCGCGGCTGGTTGCGCGCCGTGGATGAAACCTTCGCCCATTTCTTGCGCACCCACGCACCCGATGCCGATGGTTGGCTTCTGCTCGCGGCTGCGCTCACCAGTCATCAGGCCGGTCGCGGCCATGTGTGTCTGGATCTGGCGGCACTCCTTGCCGATCCGAACAACGTACTCTCTCTCCCCCCCGAAGGGAGCGCTCCACTCTCTGTACGGGATCCCGACCTTCCTGAGCGACGGCTGGCCGGAATCGACCTGGAAGCGTGGCTGTGCCGACTCGACCACCCCACGATCATCACTTATACAGAGCGTACCAACAACGGTGCCACCCCCCTGGTACGCGTCGGCAGCCGTCTTTACCTCCGCCGACTCTGGCAATGCGAGCAGGAGGTTGTCTCCTGGATCACGACCCGCGTGAGCAGCACAGCCGATCTCCATCCGGATCCCGCCCGCATCCGTATCCACCTCGACGCACTCCTGCCATGCTCCCCCGACATGCCATATGAGATCGATTGGCAACGTATCGCTTGCGCACGCATGGTTTGCAACCGTTTTGGGATCATCACTGGCGGTCCAGGAACCGGCAAAACCACTACTGTGGTTCGTCTTCTGGCTCTGTTTCTCCAGTTATCGATCGAAAAGAATACGGAAAACGCCACCCCGGAGCTGCCACGCATCGCTCTGGCCGCACCCACCGGAAAGGCAGCCGCACGCTTGAGCGATGCCATCACCCGCGAACTCGAACGGCTGCATCAAGGGCCGATCCAACTCGACGACCGCATCTGGCGCGCCATCCCACGCCGGGTAACCACGCTGCATCGTCTGCTCGGCGGACAGCACGACAGCCGCCATTTCCGCCACAATGCCGACAATCCCCTGTGGCTGGACCTCCTGGTGATCGACGAAGCCTCCATGGTGGGACTGGAACTGATGGCCGATCTTCTGCGTACTCTGCCCACCCATGCACGACTCTATCTGATCGGTGACAAGGATCAACTGGCATCGGTCGAGGCAGGCGCCCTGCTGGGCACCCTCTGCCGGCGGGCGGATCATGGCCATTATTTTCCTGAAACGGCAACCTCCCTGCAACAGGCTACCGGACATCGCATTGCCCCCCCCTGGACCGACCCGGATGGTCTACCGCTCGATCAGGCTGTGGTACAACTGCGACGCAACTACCGTTTTGCCTCCGGAAGCGGCATCGGACATCTGGCTCAGGCGATTCATACCGGGGATTCTCCTCGCATGGCACAGTTGCGCGCCAGACCTTGCCCGGATCTGACCTGGCTTTCAATCCACGGCGAACCGGACGCCTTCAACAGAATACTCACCGGAGGCAAAAAATCACGCGCGCCAGGCGATGAGACGCAGGGGGGGGTTGAATCATTCCCCTCTTCGGGTGGCTATCGGCACTATCTGGAACTGCTCCACGCACGCCGCCCAGCCGTCGATGCCCCGGTTGAGAGGTTCGACGCCTGGGCGACTGAGATCTTACGCGCATGGGCCGAATTCCAACTGTTGTGCGCCTCACGACAGGGCATCTGGGGAGTCGAAGGGTTGAATGCGCGGGTGGAGAGGGAGTTGCGCGCCTCAGGATCGATCGACACGGGACGCATCTGGTATGTGGGGCGCCCGGTCATGGTAACCCGCAACGATCACACCCTGGGCGTGATGAACGGAGATATCGGCATCACACTGGAGGTGCCAGTGGATGGGATCTGGTGGACACGGGTGGCCTTCTGGTCGCAGCAGGGCGAAGCAGCGGGTGTCCGCTGGTTTGCGCCAAGCCGTCTGCCGCCGGTCGAAACGGTCTATGCCATGACCGTACACAAGTCGCAAGGATCGGAGTTCGGCCAAGTGGTGTTGGTGATACCGGATTTTTTTTTTAACGGCGTGCCCTCTGCTCATTCCCAATATCTTCCAGCGCAGCACGTTCTGCTTCTACCACCGCATTCTCTACAGCTTCTTAGATCGGAAGGGCACACGTCTGAACCCCAGAAGATCACCTCACTCTCGTTTGACGGCTTTTGCTTTTGACACATTCTGC
>JADFZD010000064.1 GCA_015232705.1 Magnetococcales bacterium
CATCACTGAAACGGATGAACATGATGTCGTCTGGTTCGTCATACTCGATATGCATGGTGCCTCGATCTGTTGCAGTCCATCAAGCGGCAGGCACCAGTTCCACATGCAGACGCGCACCCATGGCCGCAGCGGCCCCCTCCATGGTCCGGAGCGTGATGGATCGATTCTCAGGGTCAAGCAGGCGATCCAGAGCGGCACGGCTTGTCTTCATCCTGCGCGCCATTTCGGACTTGGAAAGGTTTTGCTCCTCCATCATGCGTGCCACCTGGAAGGCGAACACCCGTTTCACGGCCACGGCCTCAACCTCGGCAAGCAACCCCTCGTCGATCAGGAAGGCATCGAAATCACTGCCTATATGGGGATTGGTCATAGATCACGCTCACATCACCGCAGTTACCGTCTTGCCGCTCCATCGAATTCTGCGAACGCTCAGCCTGGACGCAACGCCGTTTCAGCCGCACGAGCCAGAAAACCAGATCGGCTTAAATGATGTGCCTTGGCATAATCATCGATGCGACGTACCAACGGTTCGGGTAGTGAAATATTCAATCTCAGCGCTTTGGGGCGGATGCGTGACGTATCGATATCAACAAGCATCCAGATTCCGTCCTGATATTCGTCCCGTTGCGTCAACACCTCCAACGGGCTGGGAGATGGGATATCATTGGATTCACCGTCGTAATAGACTTCCGCAGCCTCTTGAACCATTGCGGGAATGTCGGTCCAGTCATCCGCTGCCGAGAAGCAACCCGGAAAATCTGGAATGACGATACCGTGTGCGTGCGTGTCATCCCCTGGGTGGATATAAATCGGATAAAGCATTGTTCTAACTCCATTCCCATCCAGCCTGACGAAAAATGTTGCGTAGCGTTCCAGGAGGAATATCTTTGCGAGGGTGAGGAATCACCACATGACCGGGTTTGCCTGGATGTTTGAATTTCTGGTGGCTACCTTTGCCGCCCACCAAATTCCATCCATCGGCAAGCAACCTCTTGATGAGATCTGAGCTGTTCATTTGTGTATTGTTACACATCCAACAAGAGGATTACAGAGCCTTTTTGATCGGCACCACCTCGGCCTTGTTGCCATCCAGAGCGGCGGCGATCTGGCCGGAGATGCGATCAGCCGCCTGGCGTATCGGATCGGATGCCAGGTGCCCATAACGCGCGGTCATGCTCTCGCTCGAATGGCCCAGCAGAGCGCCCACGACAGGCAGACTCAACCCGGCATTCACCCCCACGCTGGCAAAGGCATGGCGCAGCCCGTGCAAGGTCACGTCGGTCAGGGGTCCATGGAGAACCATGTACACCGATCATGACCCGTTTTTTTATACCTCGGATGCGGTATTGGACCAGATAGACTTTGCGACCGGCGGGAGTAATCTTGAGACCAAAACCGATCAGATCCTCATCGAACAGGAAGACGTCTTTATCCCCTGGCTGGATAGCGTCCACGATGCGTTTGATCAGCTTGACGGCCATGATTTACTCCCCCTCGGATGGGAGTGATCCCTGTTGGGTACTGGAAACCAGTACCCAGAACGGCACCTAAACGCATAAGGGTAAAGGTCAAAATGAAAATTCCAGTACCCACATAGTACCCAGCAGGAATCAAAATAGAGGAAATTCCCGGAAACGTCAAAAAACATAGAACGTTGATTTTTATGGGTTCATACTACACACGGAAACGCGAGAACACGGCTTCGTTTACCCTCCGAAGCCAAAGGTCGTTGGTTCGAATCCAATACCGCGTACCAATAAAATCAAATACGTGTATGCATGTTCCCAAAGGCCGGAATTTCTCCAGCAATCAAATAGCAATCATTTGAAAAAAATTGGTGCCGCTGTCAAAACCCCGACATATCGGACCTATGGCCGGAATCACCCCTTCCAGATAGTGAATCCCTTTCGCTCGGATGACATGTCATCACCTCCCTGGAACAGCAACCGGGGTAGCACGCACCCGGCACCCTCCACCCGCATGAGCGATCCCGTGTCCACCACGCCGCATCCGGATGATCGTTGATGGTGGCGGCGGTCGCGAACCCCTCACAGATGCAAATGGTCCTGGTCGGCTCAAGGCGCGCATCACCGCCAAGGCAAACGGGCCATGGCAATCGGAAGAAGGCCACGCGGTTTGGCCGTGGATCTCCTTGCAAACGGTTGGAAACTGAACGGGGACGCCTCATCGGGGGTGCGGGGTGGTTTCAAGAAATGCCCCCGATTCAACATGTTCGCGTCCATCACCGTGCATCACGCCGAAAAGGGTCGGAGGATGCCCAGGATTCCGAAGAGTGCCAGAGAGGTGGCCAGCAGACGGGTGAGCAGGCGGTGACCCTGCTCGGAGAGGAACGGCTGACAGCGTGAGGCCAGCAGGGCGACCCCCATTTTGGTGGTGATGAGGGTGGTGATGGCTGTGGTGATGAAAACCAGCGCCTGGGCTTGGGTGCCGCGCAGGATATAGCCGCCGCCGACAGTGAACCAGAAAAGGTAGGGATAGGGATTCAACAGGTTGATGCGGATGGCGGTGCTCAATGAACCGGTCATGGTGTCGCAGGGAGTCTGTTGAGCGGGGAGGGGAGGTGTCACGGCCATGGAACGGGCGATGGCAAGGAGATAGAGACCGCCGGTGAGGTTCAACAGGGTGGTGAATCCAGAGATCGATTCCAGGTGAGGCAGGGCAAGGGTGGTGATGAGGATGATCGGTCCATCGGAGAAGATCGGAGCCAGACAGGCGCGCAGACCGGCGGCAAGGCCCTGGGTGAGGGTCTGATGGAGGATGATCACCGTGAGTGGCCCCGGTTGCATCCCAGCGGAGAGTCCGAAGGCGAGGGCGGCCAGAAAATATTCGTACATGGTAAAGATGGCTAAATCGTGAAGGTTGTTTCTTAGGGCGTTTTGACATATGAAGGCAGCGAGCCTTCAGACCAGGCGCAGACACCCCGAACAGCACAGCATACACGGTCGTATGTGCGCAGCGAAGGGGCGTCGCAACGCCGTATCAAGGCCGCTGACGCACTATGTCAATACGCCATATACCGCGACCATTTTGAGATGCGTCGTTTTCCAATGGTCGTGTGCATGCTGTGAGTGTCGTTTCCAACGACAAAGGTAACCGCTTGAGTCAGTACACTGACCATTGAATATGACATGATTAGATTTATATTGCCAGTAAGACAACGATTGAGACTGAATTTCTTGGCGATACCAACGCGTGCTTGCGCCCTTTTTCGCAAAGACCGCGCAAAAAAGCTAATGGTAAAAGCGCGCGAAAGGCAAAGTCACCCCAAAAAAGGCCCAAGGACTTTGCACTTGGTTCCCACCAGGGGTCAAAGGCTCTCAGACCCCTCCAGTGACAGCGACAAATCCCGTGATGGATGGGGTTCGGATTGATCTGGAGCCTGAAATCTTCAGAATTTTTCAGGCCCGATTCATCGGAGAAGGCTAATCTGTCACCATTCTGGTCTATGTCGCGCGCTCGGCGCGATTCTGGCAAACCAACGGGAGGTCAAGCCATGCCATTCCAACCGACGATCTCAAACCTGGATCGCACCAGCCGTTCGATGCACGCGGCGCTGGTGTTGATTCTGCTGAATGCCCTGCTGTTGGTGGCCAAGGCGATGGTCGGTTTGCGCTACGACTCGCTGGCCATTCTCTCGGATGCCGGAAACTCCCTGACCGATGTGGTGACCTCGATCATTATTTTGTTCGCCGTGCGCGAGTCCGCCAAACCGGCGGATCATGAGCACCCGTTCGGACATACCCGTATCGAGCCGCTGGCCGCTTTCACGGTGGCGGTACTCACCTGCATGCTGGCCACCGAAGTGGCGCGCGAGGCGGTGGTGCGCGTCTATGAGGGGAGCATGCCCCAAGCGGGTTGGGTTCCGGTCATGATGCTGCTGGGCGTGATCGCGGTCAAGGGGGCGATATGGCGGGTGGCGGGTCGCATGGGGCGCCAGGGGAGCGCGGCCCTCAAGGCCGCTGCGGTCGATGCCCGGATGGATGTGGTGATCAGTCTGCTGGCCCTGGGGAGTCTCGCAGGCGAAAGTCTGGCCTTACGCTGGCTGGACGGCGTCGTCTCCCTGGTGATCGCCGTCTGGATCGCCTGGACCGGCTATCAGCTCGGAGCCGAGAACGTCGAACGCCTCGTGGGTCATTTGCCCGACAGCAATACCCTCCAGAGCATCCACGCCCGTTTGACTGCCATAAAAAACTCAGGCCGGATCATCAACTTTCACGAACTGCGCATCCAGTACATCGGATCGGAAATCCACTTGGCGGTGCATGTGACGGTGGATGGGCATCTGGATGTGCTGCATGGTCACGCCATCGATGAGGAGATTCAGGACTCCCTGTGCCAGGTAAGCGATGTCACCTTCGTGGCTGTCCACATCGAACCGGGGTGAGTCTTGCAACCCCATCACACGATGCTGGTTCTAATACGGCGCGTCTCCAGCATTGGAATCGTTTCGGCAAAGGGAATGGCCCTGTTGATCCTTGGGCGAGAGGATGGGGTCGCTATCGCGCAAGGGCAGGGGATTCTCAGGGTCGGGTCGGACCAGAGCAAGGTTCGCTCATGCTCGGCATGGCGGTACTCCGTGACGCTACAGTGCGTGTGGACATCTTGCGTCCGCGGCCTTGATAGGGCGTTGCGACGCCCCTGCGCTGCTCACATACGACGGTGTATGTTGAGCTGCATTTGTGCGTCGCGCCTTGTCAGAAGGCTCGCTGCTTTATATGTCGACACGCCCTGGCAGGACATGGCGTGTCGATCGGGCGTGGTTGTCCTGGACGAAGGGTGAGTCGATGCCCAGACCAGCCAATGCCGGATCATCGCTGGCAAGCTGGATCGGCAGGAGAACAAGAGCGCAGGAGCAGGAGGTCATTCAGCAAACGTTGCGCAATCTCCAGGGCAGGGCTGTGGAGAAAGGGTTGGCCTTCCCCGCGTCTCACAAGAGTCCGCGTTTGCTGTGGGAGACGATCTTGATCAGACGCCGCAGATTCTCGGGCGTCAAAACCGTGTCGAGTGCGAGCGGGGCAAGTACCACCTCGGGCGCAACAGCCTCTTCAGCCGCATCGAGCGAACAGGCCGTTGCCTCCTCCGAATCTGGGTTCCTGGAAATCAACGAAAGCGGCGTGCCGGACCCCAGCCCATCCTCCCAGTGCTCCCGCGCTCCTGACATGCTCCAATCTCCAATCTTATAGATCCATTGCCCATCGATTGCCCCTGACCGTGGATCCCAGGGTGAGTGGACTGTTGCATCAGCGGCCTTGATAGGGCGTTGTGACGCCTCTGGGTGGCTCATATGCTACCATGTATGCCGTGCTGCTGTTGAGCGTCGTGCCTTGTATGTCAACACGCCTCAGGGTACAACCGCCCGAGGATTCGCAACTTGCGGGCCAAGGGGGATTCGCGTATACTCTCTGGCCATGCCGAGGCTGCCCACACTCTCCCCGATTGCCCTCCGACGCTGGCGTCGCTTCAACGCGAATGCCCGCGGACGCATCGCCTTGTGGATCTTCGCCGTGCTCTTCGTCCTCTCCCTGGGCGCTGAGCTGATCTCCAACGACAAGCCCCTGATCGTCCACTATCAGGGCACTCTCTATTTCCCGCTGCTGGTCTCCTACCCGGAAACCACCTTTGGCGGCGATTTCGCCACCGAAGCCGACTACAAAGATCCGGAAATTCTCAAAAATCTCCGTCAGGGTGACAACTGGGCGCTCTTTCCACCCAATCCCCACAGCTACGCCACCATCGATCTGCACGCCACCCGTCCGGCACCCGCCCGTCCCGGCGATGGCCACCTGCTCGGCACCGACGATCGCGCCCGGGATGTCCTCGCCCGCCTCATCTATGGCTTTCGCCTGTCGGTCCTCTTCGCTTTGGCCTTGACCGCCATCGGTGTTGTGATCGGCATCCTCGCCGGCGCCGTTCAGGGCTACTTCGGAGGCAAGGTCGATCTGTGGATGCAGCGCTTCATGGAGATCTGGGGCAGCATGCCGGAACTCTATCTGCTGATCATCTTCGCAGGCATCTTCAATCCCGGCATTTCGTTGCTGCTGGTACTGCTCTCCCTCTTCGGCTGGATGCACCTGGCCGACTACGTGCGCGCCGAATTCCTGCGCGCCCGCAACCTGGTCTATGTCAAAGCCGCGCGCGCCCTGGGTGCCTCGGATCGCGCCATCATGTTCCGTCATCTGCTCCCCAACGCCATGACCCCGGTGATCACCTTCCTGCCGTTCCGCATCTCCGGGGCCATCCTGGCCTTGACCAGCCTTGATTTCCTCGGTCTCGGCGTACCGCCTACCACCCCGAGCCTCGGTGAACTGCTGCGCCAGGGCAAAGGGAACATCGAAGCCTGGTGGCTGTCGCTCTCCGCCTTCGTCACTCTGGTGGTCATGCTGCTGTTGCTCAACTTCATCGGCGAGGCCTTGCGCGATGCCATGGATCCCCGCAAGGAATAGATGAATACCCCGCCAAAACCACTGCTCTCGGTCGAAAACCTCCGGGTGCGCTTCGAGGGGGAACTCGGCGATGTCGAGGCGGTCCAGGGGATCTCCTTCTTCATCGCCCCCGGCGAAACCGTGGCCCTGGTGGGAGAATCTGGCAGTGGCAAAAGCGTGGCCGCCCTGTCGATCCTGCGCCTGCTGCCCCCCTCCGCACGGGTCACCGCCGAGGGAATCTACTTCCGGGGACGCCAGACCATCACCCTGGGCGAACCCCAGATGCGCAAATTGCGTGGCTCCGACATCGGCCTGGTTTTCCAGGAGCCGATGACCGCCCTCAATCCGGTTCAGCCCATCGCCACCCAACTCATCGAGGCCATCTCCCTCGATCCCCAGGCCGATCCCGATCCGCGCGCCCTCTTCGCCCGCGCCGTCGAACTTCTGACCTGGACCGGTATCCCGGATCCGGAAACCCGTCTGCAAGCCTATTCCCATCAACTCTCCGGCGGACAACGCCAGAGGGTGTTGATCGCCATGGCCCTGGCACGCAAACCCGCGCTCCTGATCGCCGATGAGCCGACCACCGCCCTGGATGTCACCATCCAGGCGCAGATCCTGGAACTTCTCACCCGGCTGCGCCGCGAGCTGAACATGGCCATGCTGCTGATCACCCACGATCTGCCCATGGTGCGCAAATGCGCGGATCGGGTCTATGTGATGCGTCAGGGGTTGATCGTCGAACAGGGGGCCACCGAGACCATCTTTGCCACGCCGCGTCATCCCTATACCCGCACGCTTCTGGCCGCACTCCCGGACGCCAACCCGCCACGCCGTCCGGACAACGCGCCGGTGTTGCTTACGGCCACTCAGGTCAAATGCCACTTTCCGATCAAAAAGG
>JADFZD010000065.1 GCA_015232705.1 Magnetococcales bacterium
TCATTTTGATGCACTTCAAGCCGGTCACCTGGTCGCCATCGCGCAGTACCTCGATGGTGCCGGTCTGATAGACCATCTCGGTACCCTCGGCCAGCGCTTCGTCGAACTCGTAACCCGAGCACTTCATCTCCTCGCGCGGCACGGCGGAGATCAAGGAGGCTTTGGATCCCAGACGCAGCGACAGACGCGCCACGTCCATGGCCACGTCGCCATCGCCGATCACCGCCACATGCTGACCGATCGGCATGGACTTGCCGTCCAGTTCGAACTGGCGCAAAAAATCGATGGCATTGGTGACATGCGCCCCGTTGGCTCCGGGGATTGGCAGAGCGCGCCCCTTTTGCGCGCCGACGGCCAGAAACACCGCATCATAGTCGCGAGAGAGTTGTTCGAGGGAGACATCCACCCCGACGCGCACGCCGCACTTGAGGGTCACGCCCAGATCGAGGATCCGTTGGCACTCGGCCTCAAGCACCTCGCGGCTGACGCGGTAGCCCATGATGCCATAACGCATCATGCCGCCTGGTTTGTCGCTGGCTTCCAGCATCACCACCTCGTGACCGCGCAGGGCCAGTTGGTAGGCGCAGGAGAAGCCGCCCGGTCCGGAACCCACCACGGCCACCCGTTTGCCGGTTTTCTTCTCCGGCTTGGGAAAGGTGAGCCCCTTTTCGATGGCGTAATTGCCGATGGCCTGTTCCACAGCGTTGATGTGGATGGTTTCGTCGCGATGCTGACGGTTGCATCCACCCTGGCATGGTGCCGGGCAGACCCGACCCATCACCGCAGGAAACGGATTGGTGCGGGTGAGCCGACGAAAAGCGGCTTCCCAGGGATCCGGGCCATCTTTCCAGACGCCGCGAATCAGGTTGTGATAACCGCGAATATCCTCGCCCGCCGGGCAGGCGTTGGAGCAGGGCGGCACGCGCTCCACATAGGTGGGACATTTGCCGCTGCGGTCGCCGTAGGCGACCACGCGGTCCAGTCCCTGCTCAATGGCGAAGGGTTGATAAACCCACGCCTTGGCGGACTGATAATAGGGATTGGATGCGATCATGAGCGCCTCTGTCAAAACCGGATGTGGGCGGATTGATTGAATGAGACACGAGCATGACGATAGTTGTCGATCATGAACTTGTCAAACGGCAGACCCGTCTCCTCGAAGAACCGTTTCCAGCCGATGCGCTCGATCCACTCGCCCATGCGTTCCCAGTCACGACCACCGGCCTTGTAGGCGGCCAGGATGCGTTTGAGCAGTTCCGAGACTTCCGGCCAGCGCGGCGGATTGTTGGGCAGGCCGTGGGCGACCAGTTTCATGTTGCCGGGTTTGGTGCGGGCATTGGAGTTTTTGCCACCCACCCAGATGGCCAGTTTGGAGTGTTCGGGATGGTTGATCTCCATGGCCGGGCAGGCGCCGAAGCAGGCGCCGCAATAGATGCACTTCTCTTCGACCACCATCAGCGAAGGTTTGCCATTGACCGTTGTGGGACGGATGGCGGCCACCGGGCAGCGTGCCACGGTGCTGGGCATTTCGCAGACGTTGGCGAGGATCTCGTGGTTGATGCGCGGCGGACGGGTATGTTGCACCACGACGGCGATATCGGCCTGACCGCCGCAGTTGATCTCGCAGCAGGAGGTGGTAAGGCGGACGCGGTTGGGCATCTCCTCGTGGGCGAAGTCGTGGAACAAGGCATCCATGATGCTCTTGGCCACGCCGGAGGCGTCCACCGCAGGGATATCGCAGTGCAACCAGCCTTGGGTGTGGGCGATGGCGCTCACGGAGGGTCCGGTGCCACCCACCGGATGACCGGCGGCCTCCAGGGCGGCGATCAGGGAATCGACGTTGGCGGCGTTGGGGGTCATGAATTCCACGTTGTTGCGAACGGTCCAGCGCAGATGGCCGTCGGCGAAGCGGTCGGCCAAATCGCACAGACGACGCACAATATCGACCGTCACCTGACGGTGGGTGGCGGCGCGCACGGTGAAGAGCACATCACCGCTTTCGGCGACATGCTTGAGAACGCCGGGACGGGGGCGTTCGTGATATTTCCATTTGCCATAGTTTTTCAGGCTGATGGGATGGAGAAATTCGTCCAGTTCGTGGGGACCATTTTCAATGGTTTTCCAGGTACGCTCGGTAGCCATGGGTGCTGCAACTCCCTTATTAAGATCGATACATATGGATCGGGATGAGTGGATTCAGAGTCCATTTCGGCGAGGAACATGATGCTCACCGTGTCGAACGTGAGTCGCGTCGAGCGACATTCACGCCAGACGGACGCCAGCGTTTTACGCGGCGTCGCGCTCGTCATCCTCGTCGTCGGTCTTGTACTCGCCCGCCTTGAAGTACGGGTTGTCGCGCGGATGGGCGATCATCTCGACGGTGGCTTCGAGGCCGACGGCATCCAGGAACTGCTGGATACCCACCCGTTCGATGCACTCGCCGATGCGTTCGTGATCCAGACCGTTTTCCGACCAGTAATCGATCATGCGGTCCACCAGTTCGATGAAGGCATCCACATCCTCTTCGGTCTCCATTTTCATGAACGGGACCATCACCGAGCCGAGCATGTTGCCGACCTTCAGGTGGCCCTTGCCGCCCACCAGGAGGGTGATACCGCGATCATCGCCGGGCGAGAGGGCCTTGGGCATGACGTTCAAGCAGTGCATGCAGCGCACGCAATCGCGGTTGTCGATGACCATCTCGTTGCCCTTCAAAGTGATGGCCTTGGTCGGGCAACGGGTGATGACGTTGTTGACCAGGTAGTCCACCCCCTTGGCGTCGATGAACTTCGCCACTTCGGCCTGATCGATCTTGATATCGTCGCGCCAGGTGCCGATCACCGAGTAGTCGCTGCGCTGAATGCTGTTGGTGCAGTCGTTGGGGCAGCCGGAAAACTTGAATTTGGCTTTGTAGGGGAGTTGCGGACGGTGGGTGAGGTCGGAATAGTAGGAGAGGACTTTGCCATGGACATGCAAGGTATCGTAGCAGGCCTGTTCGCAGCGGGCCGGTCCGACGCAGGAGAGGCCGGTACGCACCGTGGCGCCGGCGCCGCCCAGGTCCCAACCGAGTTGGTTGAGTTCATCGAAGCAGGCCTGGACGCTTTCGGCCTTGATTCCCTGGAGTTGCAGGTTGCCGGTTTGTCCATGCATGGAGAGCAGTCCAGAGCCGTATTTTTCCCAGATGTCGCAGATTTCGCGCAGTGCCTTGGTGCTGTAATGCAGACCCGGGGCTGGCTGGATGCGCATGGTGTGGAATTCTGTGGCTTCCGGGAATTTGTCGCCGATCATGCTGTAGCGGCTGATGATTCCGGCGCCGTATCCATGTACGCCGACCACGCCTCCTTTCCAGTACCCCATGCGGGTCTCGTAGGAGTAATTGAGTTGATCGAGCACGCCGCGCACCATGGTTTTGCCGGTGCGTTGGGCGGTCTCCTTGAAGCCCTTGACGAAGCTTGGCCAGGGGCCTTTTTCCAACTCATCGATCATTGGAGTTGGATTCAATTGAAACTTTTCGTTATTGTTTTGTTGCTGTTCGCTCATTAGGTCGCTCCCGTGACGCTTTTAAAAACCAAAGACGATTCTTATATTGATTATTATTCTAACAGCTCACCGATGAGGTTTCAAGAGGGTTACATTTTTAGATAGAGTGAACATTATACAAAAAAGTTCCGAAATTGCACCATCAATATTTTCTATTTGAGAATATTGTGATACACTAATTCAGAAATTTTTGATCTGACTCGCTTTTTTGCTTGCTTTGGGTGGTCATCACGCTTATCAACTCACTTTATCGACTGCACAAAGAGCAAAGCACGGATTCACCCTTTCGCCTCCAGCAGAATAGCAAGGATAACGGCCATGTGGAAACCGGAATACAGCGTCGGGGTTGGCCCCATCGATGATCAACATCAACGTTTGTTTCAACTTTTTGGACTGTTGATGGATTCGGTCCACAACGGCGACACCGAATCGACCCTGGATCGGATCTTCGTACAGTTGCGCGGCTATGTCATCAGCCATTTCCGTTTCGAGGAGCGGTTGATGCGCAAGGCCGGTTACGAGGCGTTGGATGAGCATGAGATTCTGCACGACAAGATCCGCGAAAATTTGTGCGAGTTCCGTTCGCGTTTTAACAAGGCGCAGGACACCGACACGCGCAACGCCGTGGTGGATGCGGTGGTGGTCTTTTTGAACGACTGGCTCGTTGGGCACATCTTGGGCGAAGACCAGAAATACATGCCTTTCCTCAACACCCCGGAGGTCCAAAAGATCGCTGCCAGCTACTACCACGACGAAAAGGGGTGACACACCCGACTCCGGGTGGAGATCCCATCTGTTTGACAGGGCGAACGGCAAATTGTTATTAAAGATAACCCCTCCATCTTTAATGGCAATTTGCCTTGTTAAAGGGTTGCTTCACAATGAACCGCCAGGTCACGGGACGATACCTAACCCATCACATCGGTGGGGAAGAGGACTCTGTGTTCGTTCCCTTCGCCTTGCATCCGGCTCCCGCTCTGGCGTTGAAAACCCCAACCTGCGCCTCGTTCGATCAGAGGGAAGCAAGTCACTTCCGGTGAAAAGTCGGCGAACTGCCAGGTGGTTGGTTGGGCTTCTGGTCCTGCTCTGGAGTGGCTGGACGGTCCCATCGACCGCCGATCCCGGCCAATCTCCATCCGTTCAGCGTATCGTCGCCCTGGCTCCGAATCTTACGGAGCTGCTGTTTGCCGTCGGCGCGGGTGGGCAACTGGTGGCCGTGGCCGACTACAGCGACTATCCCCCCCAAGCACGACAGCTGCCCCGTATTGGCGGTTACGACCGTTTTGATCCCGAGGCGGTGATCGCTGCCCGTCCCGATCTGGTGATCGGCTGGCCGGGTGGCAATCCAGAGCATCTGCTGGCAAGCCTGGAGCGCTTCGGACTGCGCATCTGGCTCGTGGATCCGCGTCGTTTGGAGGATATTCCGGCTGCTCTCGAAACCCTCGGTTCCTTGACCGGACACGAGGAGAAGGGGCGGCAACAGGCTTTGGCCTTCCGGGAACGGCTGGAACGGCTGCGCCACGGTTCACGCCTGACGGATCCCCGCCCTTCGTTGACCGGGGAGCAAACCGGCCAGGAGGGTGTCACCCGACACGTACCTTCGTTGAATGTGGCGCAATCAGTCCACAAAGGGGTGCCGCGTCACGACTCCTCCCTACCGCAGGACGTGGGCGCTCCGGTTCATGAAAAAATTCCGGTGCAGGCGAATAAATATGAACCGGTTCGCGTTTTTTATCAGGTGTGGCATAAGCCGCTCATGACCATCAACGGTGCCCATCTGATCAGCGATGTGATCCGCTTGTGCGGGGGAGAGAACATTTTCGACGAACTGCCGCCTCTTGCCCCGGTGATCGATCCAGAGGCGGTTTTGGCCCGCAACCCCGAAGCGATCGTCGCCAGTGGCATGGATGCCTCGCGACCCGAGTGGCTCGACCACTGGCAACACTGGACCCCTCTTTTGGCCGTGCGCCGGGGGAATCTTTTTTTCGTGCCGCCGGATCTGCTCCAGCGGCACACCCCGCGGATTCTGGATGGCGCGGAGCTGCTCTGTGACCATTTGGAGCAGGCGCGCCAGAGGCGTTGATCCGGTTGATCCGTCACGCCCTAGAAACGGGCCGTTGCACCCACCAGAACATTTCGTCCAGGAGCGGCAAACCAGCCCCGTTCGGTCGTCAATCCCGAACTCAGACCGCCGAATTCCGCATATTCCCGTCCTGTCAGATTGTTCACTTTCAACCAACCCGTCAGGTTGGACCATTGACGACGGACGCCAGCATCCAGGACGAAATATCCTGCCTGCTCCCCGTAGGCATTCGAAAAGTCGCTGATATACGGGCGTGACCCGATGTAACGTCCATCCAGTTCCCACGTCATTTGCTCCGAGTAGAAATAACGGAGCTTTCCTCCACCTTTGAAGCCAGGCACACCAGGAACCCTTTTGCCCGCATAGCGTCCGGAGTCGATCTCAGCCTTGGTAAAGGTTGTGTAACCGGTCGCGGACCAGGTTTCGAACTGCTTTTCCAGCTGCAACGCCATTCCGTCTCGGACCACGGTGCCATCCAGGTTGTCGTTGACCATACGCGCCAGATCATAGTGGATTTCATCGCGAGTCAGGAGACGAAACAGATTGAACTCCCCTTTGAGCGAGGCATCCCACTGATGGCGCCAACCGGTCTGCCACTCCAGAGCCTGTTGAGGACGAATGTCCGGGTTGACATGGACCGTCCATGTCGTGGTATCGAACACAAAGAACTCGTCGAGCAATGGAAAGCGATAACTCTGGGAAAAATTGACATGCAGCCGATTTGCCGCATCGGGTTCATAGGCGATTCCCGTGGCGTAAGTCCGTTCATTCCGATCGACGCGATTCGGCTGGTAGGATTTGAAGTGGAATTCCGCCTCATCGTGGCGGTAGGCTTGCGTCCAACTCCATCTGGGACTCAGGCGGAGTTCGTTATGGGCATAGATTCCCAATGATTTTTTTGCCAGATCATCCGTGCCGATGCGTGATGCGATATCCTGGTAATCCACGCCCACGGTCAGTTGATCGCTGACCTCACCCCACAGTCGTTCGATCCGCAACCTTGGCGCAAACATCCAGCTATCCATTTCCGTCCGAAAATCGAACGGATTGAAAATCTGCTCCCGACTGCGACGGGAAAGATCCATGGTGACCTGCTCATGTTCGGAAAGACGCCATTCAGGTGTGATCTGCACATGATAATCGACCAGATCGGCGGACTGGTCGGGTGTGGTGGTGGATCTCAGGTTGATCCCTTTGGCTAGATCGCTCTCTTTGATTGCCGATGGAAGCCGAGAGGTATCCTTTTGGTAACCAGCACTTACGTTCAGGACCAGCGCATTTTGCGGCTGATAGCGCAGTTTGAGTCCGCTTTCTCGGGCATCCAGATCGCTGTTATCCCGATAGCCGTCCAGATTCTTGATTCCGGCAGTTAGGGCGTAGGTGAGTCGCTCTTGCGTACCCTCGAAGGTCAATCGGGTTGAGGCCAGGCCATAGCTGCCGGCCTCGACCTGGATCTCACCGCCGCTCTGTTCTCCGCCGGAGCGCGTGATGATGTTCACCACCCCTCCGGTGGCATTGTCGCCATAGAGAGCTGCTGCGGATCCACCCTGGATGATTTCGATTTTATCGACCCGAGCCAGTGGGATTTGCAGCCAGTCCACGCCGCTCAGATCAGCCTGGTTGATGCGTCGTCCATCGACCAGCACCAGCGTGTTGTAACTGGCGGTTTCGCCGAAGCCACGCAGATCCA
>JADFZD010000066.1 GCA_015232705.1 Magnetococcales bacterium
CACCCCACCCCACCCCCATTTTAGTCATTCGATGTCTGCTCCCCTGCCCTGATGGTTGTTCAATCCCCTGCCCTGCTTTCAGAACCCTTGCCACTCATGAACTCTGTTGCTACTATCCGCCACCTGCTTTCCCACTGCAAAATCCACTTTGTATTCGGACAGACAAAATAATGGGTACGCACCATTTCGACATCATTGTTGTCGGCGGCGGGCATGCCGGTTGCGAGGCTGCACATGCTGCTGCCAAAATGGGCGCCCATACACTGCTTCTGACACACAATCTGGATACCCTCGGTCAAATGTCCTGCAACCCGGCCATTGGCGGACTTGGCAAGGGACATCTGGTGCGTGAAATCGATGCCTTGGGTGGCATGATGGGTCTGTTGGCCGATCGCGCGGGAATCCACTTCCGGATTCTCAACCGCAGCAAAGGTCCAGCCGTCCGAGGACCAAGAGCACAGATGGATAAATTGGATTATCGACGGGAAACGAGAGCTGCCCTGGATGCCACCCCAAACCTGGTCATTCGACAGGGTGAGGCCACCAGTTTGATCATCGAAGGGGATCGGGTGTGTGGGGTAATGACCGACTGGGGTTACTTTTGTCGCGCTTCGGCAGTGGTGTTGACCACGGGAACTTTCCTGCGAGGGCTGGCCCATATCGGCGAGCGTACTTTTCCTGCTGGACGACTTGGCGATGCACCCAGTATAACCCTCAGTGATTCGCTGCGAGATTTGGGCTTGACCCTTTTTCGTCTCAAGACCGGAACTCCGCCCCGGCTGGACGGGCGCAGCATCGATTGGTCTCGTCTTGAAGCGCAACCAGGAGAGAATCCGCCGGTTCCCTTTTCCCACATGACGGAGGTGATTCAACGACCTCAGGTCGTGTGTCATATCGCTTTTACCAATGCGCAAACCCACGAGCATATCACCAGCAATCTCCATCGTGCCCCGCTTTATTCGGGACAGATCAAGGGCATTGGACCGCGTTATTGTCCTTCCATCGAAGATAAGGTGGTTCGTTTCAAGGAACGGGATCGGCATCAAATATTTTTGGAGCCTGAGGGATGGCGTACTCAAGAGATCTATCCAAACGGCATTTCAACCAGTTTGCCTATCGATATTCAATACGCGATGGTACGTTCCATAGAGGGTCTTGAGAATGCCGTAATCCTTCGACCCGGATATGCCATCGAATACGACATGGTAGATCCGACGCAATTGGATGATTCATTGGCAGTCAAGGGGGTCAAGGGGCTTTATCTGGCCGGTCAGATCAACGGCACAACCGGATATGAAGAGGCGGCGGGTCAAGGTCTGGTTGCAGGGATCCAGGCGGTGCGTTATCACAGAAATGAGGTTCCGATTGGTTTTGATCGTTCGGTGAGCTATCTGGGAGTGATGATCGACGATCTGGTAACGAAGGGGGTGGATGAGCCATATCGCATGTTCACCTCGCGAGCAGAGTTTCGGTTGCTTTTGAGGACTGACAATGCTGATGCGCGATTGACCCCTTTGGGTCGTGAGATCGGGTTGGTGGATGATGAGCGGTGGGTGCGATTTTCAAGAAAGCAGACGTGTTTGGAAGGCTTGCGTGAGATGTTGCATACGATTCGAATTCACGCTCATGAGAGTGGACTTGCGGATGGAAGGGATCGCAAGAGTGGGTGGGAGTGGTTGCGTGGGGAGGAGATGAAATCCGAGCGAATTTTTGAGTTGGCGGGTTTGAGTGATGTTTTGGATGAGAATCGAGAGATCTTGGCTACAGAGGCCAGTTATGCGGGTTATCTGTCACGTCAGGAGGAAGAGATCAAGCGGTTTCGCAAGTCGGAGTCCATTCGGATTCCGGAAGATTTGGATTGGATGTTGGTTACAGGGTTGTCGACGGAATTGAAGCTGAAGTGGATGAAGATTCGTCCCAGGACGTTGGGGCAGGCGTATCGGGTTCCAGGAGCCACGCCGGCGGCGATTTCGGTGTTGATGATTCATTTGGGCAGAATAGGGACATCCACTTCGAGAAACGGAAATAACGACCCAGCGGAATAAAAATGGATGGGGTCCAGGGGCCCATGGCCCCTGGTGGGGTTCGGGGCAAAGCCCTGAGGTTTTGATTTTTTATCATTTTGTTTCCTTTTCTATCTTTCAATTCTTTGATTTTGTCTTTCGCGTGCCTTTCACGATAAGCCTTTATTCGCGCATTTTGCGAAAAAGGGCGCAAGCGCGCGCATATATGTGCGGTGGAGGCATTGCCGCTTTTGGGCAACGCCTTCACGGCGAATGGTTCGCGGCACTATTGTCGTATTCGGCGGCTTGCTTCTTAGGCCATGCTCGTGGTTTCGCTTTGTGAAAAGCGCAAAGCGATACCGCAGCCAAGGCTGGCGCGAAATCTTTTCACATAAAACGTGAAAAAAATTTCTTTGAAATACGCGCTTAAAGTCAAAAAAACTAAAACCAAGGACAGGGTCACATGAAAAACCTCGGAGGCTCTGCCTCTGAATCTCCGCCGGGGACCTTCAGTCCACGGTCTCCTGCAACCGTATTTTTCGACTCTCGAGACCTACCATGTCCCTTCACCACCAACCCCCATCCAATAACCTCCTTTATGACTGGAACCACCTTTTCTCAACACTCTCCACCCTCATTCCCATCCACGAGTCTATCCAAACGTCATTGGAAAACTACGTTGCACAACTCCTGCGCTGGAACCAAACCTATCACTTGATTGGTCCCGCAGCCGTTCCCAACCTGCTAACCCGACATATTCTCGATTCAGCCTCACTCTTGCCATTCCTGCCACCCTCCGGCACCATAGCCGATATGGGCTCAGGCGCCGGATTGCCAGGTATTATCCTGGCCATTCTTTCACCACCAAATAGATTATTTCATCTTTTTGAAGCCAATCAGAAAAAAGCTCGCTTTCTTCAATTTATCGCTTCTGAACTTGATATGACCCATCAAGTTTTTGTGCATAAAAAACGCATCGAAGAGGCCAAAGATCTTTTTCACACCTTTGATGTCTGTACCAGTCGCGCCCTGGCTGACCTCGAAATTATTGCCAAACTCTCACGCATGCTGCTCCTTGCCAACGGTTACTGCCTGGCCATGAAAGGAAAAATGGTGCATGATGAAGTCAAACAATTCGCTCATGGCAAACAGGCAATCCACTTTGACCCGCCGGTTGTCCATCCCTCCCCTTTCGGAGGCGAAGGAGAAATCGTCCAGTTAAAATATGTTCCACGTGGAACAAAGGTAGGGAAATGAAACCAATTATCGCCATCGTCAATCGTAAGGGTGGAGTTGGCAAAACCACAACCGCCGTCAACTTGGCGGCCACCTTCGCTGCATCCGGAAGACGAACGCTGCTGATCGATTTTGACCCGCAAGGCAACACCACAACTGCCTTCGGAATCTCAAAAGAAAGCAATCTGCCCACGGTCTATGATGTCCTGACGGGCCAGGCCAGCTGGAAAGAGGCTTCGCGCGCCATCCTGGGATCTGGCTTGCTCAGTGTGATTCCCTCAACGGCAGATCTAAGTGGCGCAGAGGTCGAACTGGTCACTGCCAAAAGCCGTGAATATCGGCTGCGTGATCGCATGAAATCCATGGAAGGGGAGTTCGATACCATTCTGATCGATTGCCCTCCCTCCCTGGGTCTGCTCACAGTCAATGCCCTGGCTGCAGCACAAGAGGTGCTGATTCCACTGCAATGCGAATACTATGCCCTGGAAGGACTGAGCCAGGTTCTCAAAACCATGGAAATCATCAAAAAGAACATCCATCGCACACTGGAAATGGCTGGTATCGTGTTGACCATGCAGGATCGACACAATCCAAACAATCTGGCTATCGAAGAGGAGGTTCGCCACCACTTCGCCAAGCAAACCTTTGATAGCATCATCCCGCGCGACCCTTGCCTGAGCATGGCTCCGTCAGTCGGTCGTCCTGGCGTCTGGTATCATCCCTGGTCAGCAGGAGCGCTGGCCTATTTGCAACTGACTCTTGAACTGCAACACAAGGATTGACTTTCATGAAGAACGCTTCATCCGACATGGGACAAGGTTTGGCCGCTCTGCTTGGCGAGGCTGCCGGAACACCCTCGGTCAAGGAAAAGGTGATGCTGATCCCCATTGACCAGATCTTTCCAAATCCCTATCAACCCCGCCAGAATTTCAACGAAGAGGCATTGCAAGACCTGGCGGAATCGATCCGGGAGCAGGGAGTTTTGTTACCGATTATCGTCCGCTCCAGACCGGGAGCCGATGAGTCTTACCAACTGGTGGCAGGAGAACGCCGCCTGCGGGCCGCCAAACTCGCAGGATTGACCCAGATTCCTGCGCTGTTCCGACGCATCCAGGATCGACAGATGTTGGAAATCGCCATCCTGGAAAATGTGCAGCGCGAAGATCTCAATCCTGTCGAGGTGGCCAGAGGCTGTTCCCAGTTGATCGAAAAATTTGGATACAGCCACAAGAAAGCCGCATTGCGTATCGGAAAGAGTCGTGAAACGATAACCAACCTGTTGCGCCTGTTGCGCTTGCCAGAGTCGATCCTGACTCTGATCGAAACGGGAGCATTGAGTATGGGTCATGCACGGGCCATGGTGCGCCTGGAAAGCAAGCCAGACATTCTCAACCAGTTGGCCAACATGGTGATAGAACAAGAGTTATCGGTACGTCAAACCGAAGAGTTGATGCGCGCGTTGGAACAAGAGGCTGCCAAAGTCGTGGATACTGCCGACCAAAGCGAGGAGACTGCGGTGGAAGAGGGGAAGGCAACCCTGGCCAAGCGACGCAAGGATCCAATGATTCTATCCATCGAGGGGCGATTGACTGAAACTTTAGGTATTAAAGTCTCCATAACGCACCTACGCGGCAAAGGTAAAGTAATCGTCGAATATACGACCCTGGAGGAGCTGGAGGGGTTGGCGGATCGTTTGTTGCGCGGACAGGAGTAGGCGTTGAGCAGGGATCTCATCCTTGGTTGGCTGACGCGCGGGTCAAGCCTGGTTTTGATTGGCCTGGTGGCCTGGGAGTTGGCCGATTGGAGCTGGCGTCTGGTGGTGCCGGAGGTGCGTACTGTTGTAGAAGCGCAGGGAGGGGAGGGGAAGGAGATCCCTGATGAGAGAAGCCAGAAGGGCAGGGGGGTTGAGCGCGTTCGAGGTCTGTTTGGCGGGGCGGGGCAGGGTAGTGCGGCCCCACCCTTGGCAACGGCCACAGAAGCCCCTGTCACGCGCCTGAATGCCCGCTTGCTGGGAATACTGTACGCGTCGGACAATTCGGTGTTGTGGCGCGCACTGATCAGCGGGGAGGGGATTCCCGAGGGATCCTATGGGGTGGGGGAGCGGATCGGGCCTGCCGTATTGGTGCGGGTGGAGTGGGACCGTGTGGTTCTGGAGCTTCAGGGACGCCTGGAGACCTTGCGGTTGCCGAAGCTGGCTTCCGGTCCGGTTGCCGTGGAGAATGGCGGCCGTAACCAGGTATCGGCAGAGACACAGGCGTTGATCGGAACGTTATGGCGTCAGTTCGAAAAGAGTCCAGAGAGTATTTTGGAGAACATTCGCATCGAGCCGGTATTCACGAACGGTCAATTCAGAGGGGTTCAGTTGCTTCCGGGTCGTGACCCGAACTTCCTGCAACAGTTTGGCGTGCAGTCTGGAGATGTGGTGACCTGGGTGAACGGGGTGGAGTTGACCGATCCGATGAAGGGAATGGCGGTTTTGGGGTCATTGGGATCGGCCCAGACCATGCAGTTCACGGTGCAGCGCGGGCGAGAAACGCTTGCGTTCGAATTCAGTCGAAAGTAGCCTGGCATTCATGGCCGGTGGTTCGGGAACCGGGGTTCCCGAACCTGGATGATGTGGGAAGACTCCCCCTCACCCATAAAACCCGGTCATTGGCATACCTGTCTCCTCACTCGGTGCGCAACTGTCCGGCCACCCGTTCGGCCAGGGTCAAGGTCAGATCCAGCAGCTCCTCCTCATGCGCCAGTGAGACGAATCCTGCCTCAAACGCACTTGGTGCCAGATAGATCCCCTCTTGCAACATGCCGTGAAACCAGCGATTGAACCGGTTGAGATCACCATTGGAAACATCGGTGAAATTTTCGATTTTCGACGCACTGGTGAAAAACAGCCCGAACATCGATCCCACATGGTTGATCAGACAGGGGATGTTGTTGGCACACATCACCTGATCTAACCCCTTGACCAGATAACGGGTCTTGGCCGCCAGCAAAGCGTAGGCGCCCGGCGCGTCGAGCAGATCCAGGGTGGCCAGGCCAGCCGCCACGGCCAGCGGATTCCCGGAGAGGGTACCAGCCTGATAGACCGGTCCGGCGGGAGCGATCATCTCCATCCATTTGGCAGGACCGCCATAGGCGCCCACCGGCAGACCGCCGCCGATGATTTTGCCCAAGGTGGTCAAATCCGGGCGAATGCCGTACAACGTCTGTGCTCCGCCCCGATCAACCCGCAGACCGGTCATCACCTCATCGAAGATCAACAGCGATCCATGCGCATCGCACACGCGACGCAGTCCCTCCAGAAAGCCGGGCACCGGCAGTACGCACCCCATGTTGCCCGCCACCGGTTCGACGATCACCGCGGCGATTTCGCTGCCCCGTTCGGCCCACAGCGTTTCGACCGCCGTCGGATCGTTGAAGGGCAAAACCAGGGTATCGCGGGCTGCGGCACGGGTGATGCCTGGTGAGGTGGGCACGCCGAAGGTTGCCAAACCCGATCCAGCCGCCACCAGCAGACCGTCGGCATGGCCGTGATAGCATCCCTCGAATTTGACCAGCACATCACGTCCGGTGGCAGCGCGCGCCAATCGGATGGCACTCATCACCGCCTCGGTGCCGGAGTTGACCAGGCGAACCATTTCCATGCCGGGAAAGCGTTCGATGATCCGTTCGGCGAGGGTGATTTCGGCTTCGGTGGGTGCACCGAACGAGCAGCCGTTTTCCGCCGCGCGGCAGATCGCCTCCACCACGTGGGGATGGGCATGACCGACGATCAGCGGTCCCCAGGAACCGACGTAATCGACATAGGCTTTGCCGTCCGCATCGGTAATGCGTGCGCCCTGGCCGGAGCGGATGAAAGGAGGGGTACCGCCCACGGATTTGAAGGCGCGTACCGGGCTGTTGACTCCTCCGGGAATCACGGTTTTTGCCTTGAGAAACAGCTCTTCGGAACGCGACATTTCTTTCTCCCGTTGTCATGCATCGGTATTTTAACTGTTGCAGGGGTCCGTGGACCGAAGGTCCCCGGCAGAGGTTCGGAGACGGAGTCT
>JADFZD010000067.1 GCA_015232705.1 Magnetococcales bacterium
GCAGGAGCTCAAGGGAAAGGATTCGAGCGCGGAGATTCTCGCGTTACGCGATGACATGGAAAAACTTGGTGTGCGTCGTCTGCGGGATGAGTTGACGGATCTGAAGCGTCAGCTGGTCGAATCCTCGACCCCGGCCCCGGTTCGGGCCACGACTGCGGCGCCAGAGAGTGCCGGCACGGAGGAGAGTACGGACAAATCGGCCATCAAAAAGACGGTGCGCATTGGCAATGCCAAGCCGGCCATGGTTGCCGCGCCTGCCAATAAAGGAGAGTAATCCATGTTTCCGTTCGCCATTAATCCGGAAAAAGCGGTGGATGAGCTGTCGCGCTTCAACAAAAAGCTCGCTGCCGGACTCAAGACCTTCACCGAGGTGGGACAGATCGAATCGGGCATCAGCCCGAAAGAGGCGGTCTATCGCGAGGACAAGGTGACGTTGTATCACTACACCCCAAAGGTGGAGAATCCGCATCGGGTGCCCATCCTGGTGGTGTATGCCCTGGTCAACCGTCCCTATATGGCCGATCTGCAGGAAGATCGCTCCATGATCAAGGGGTTGCTGGACGAGGGCATGGATGTCTATCTGGTGGATTGGGGCTATCCGGATGCTTCGGACCGCTATCTGACCATGGACGACTACATCAATGTCTATCTCAAGCACTGCGTGGATTACATCCGCGAGAAGCATGACATTTTCCGGGTGAATCTGCTTGGCATCTGTCAGGGCGGCACGTTCAGCCTCTGTTTTTCGGCGCTGCATCCGGATCGGGTACGCAATCTGGTTCCCATGGTCACGCCGGTCGATTTCCACACCCCGGACAACCTGTTGAGCATGTGGGTGCGCAATGTGGATGTGGATCTGCTGGTCGATACCCTGGGGAATATTCCGGGCGATCTGTTGAACATCACCTTCTTGTCGATGAATCCCTATCGGTTGACCGGCCAGAAATATCTGGACATGGTGGATCTGTTGGACGACAAGGTGAAGTTGAAGAATTTCCTGCGTATGGAGAAATGGATCTTCGACTCCCCGGATCAGGCGGGCGAGACCTTCCGGCAGTTTGCCAAGGACTTTTTCCAGAAGAACGGGTTGATCAAGGGTAGCATCAAGATCGGCGAGCGTCGGGTGGATCTGTCCAACATCACCATGCCGGTTTTGAACGTTTTTGCCACCAAGGATCACCTGGTGCCCCCGAACGCCTCCAAGGCTCTCAAGCAGTATGTGGGCAGCAGCGATTATCATGAGTTCGCCTTCAATGGCGGTCACATTGGTATTTACGTCAGCGGACGCTCTCAGTCCGAGGTTCCGCCAACCATCGCCAACTGGTTGAAAGAGCGGGGTTGATCTCTCTTTTCCTTTCTTGAACAGGCAGGTTGGGGAAGAATCCCCATCAAGCCACCCCCGCACCCCCATCCGTGGAGCGCCCTTGGGCGTTCCACGGTAATGCGAGGCCCCGGTTGTCATGCAAGGATGCATGGACCGGGGCCGAGCACCCTCCCTCTCTCCCTGGATGGTTTTCGATTTTCAATCCGTCTTGGTAACGATTCAGGACCCC
Source organism: Magnetococcales bacterium (assembly GCA_015232705.1). Lineage (GTDB taxonomy): Bacteria > Pseudomonadota > Magnetococcia > Magnetococcales > Magnetaquicoccaceae > Magnetaquiglobus. The sequence goes on from JADFZD010000067.1 coordinate 1,554, forward strand.
CAACAGACCGCGGGGTCCTGAATTATTACTCTTTTGATTTGCTGATGGATCAAGAGGTTGTCTCAGTTGATGGCAGGCAACTGCCGGATCTGCGTTACAGGGTGAACGAACATGCACGGACATGGCTTTTCCTGGCATCGGCTGCGGGCGATGATGTTCAAGGAGTTCATTCAGATGCGACGGGATCGCCTCACCTTTGCCATGATGGTGGGGATTCCGATGGTACAGTTGATTCTCTTCGGCTTTGCCATCAACTCCGATCCCAAAAATCTGCCGACCGCCATTCTGGATCGGGATCATGGCGTGTTCGGACGCGCGCTGGTGGCCCAGATGCAGGCTTCGGGCTATTTTCGGGTGACCGAGACCATCCAAGGGGAACCGCGGATCGAAGAGAGCCTGGCCTTGGGTCGGGTGCAATTCGTGGTGACCATCCCTGAAGGGTTTTCACGCGAGGTGGCGCGCGGTGAACGACCGGAGTTGTTGATCGAGGCGGATGCCACCGATCCCGCGGCAACCTCCAATGCCCTGGGCACGGTGACGGTGCTGGCTTGGCACGCCCTGGATCGGGAGTTGACCGGACCGCTTTCCGGCTTGAGGGTGGGACCGCCACCGTTCGAACTCAAGGTGCATCGACGCTACAATCAGGAAGGGATCACCCAATTCAATGTGGTGCCAGGATTGATGGGTGTGGTGCTTACCATGACCATGGTGATCATGACCGCACTGGCGGTGACCCGTGAGCGGGAGCGCGGCACCATGGAGAATCTGCTGGTCACCCCTTTGCGTCCTGGGGAGGTGATGCTCGGCAAGATCCTGCCGTATGTGGTGGTGGGGTATATCCAGATGAGTTTGATTCTGGTGGCCGCGCGGATGATTTTTGATGTCCCGGTGGTGGGCAATATTTTCGTGTTGATGTTGGCGAGTGTGGTGTTCATTGCCGCCAACCTGGCGGTGGGATTCACCTTTTCCACCATTGCCCGCAATCAGTTGCAGGCGATGCAGATGGGATTTTTCTATTTTTTGCCGAATATCCTGCTCTCCGGGTTCATGTTTCCCTTTCGTGGGATGCCTCCATGGGCGCAAAACATCGGCGAGGTGTTGCCGTTGACCCATTTTTTGCGCATTGTGCGCGGCGTGATGCTCAAGGGCAACGGACCGGTGGAGATTGCCGGCGAGGTGGGGGTTTTGGGGCTGTTCATGCTGGCTGTGAGCGTGATTGCCTTGAAGCGTTACCGTCAGACGCTGGATTGATTTCTGGTAACTGTTCAGGCCCCTTGAGCGTTGGCGGAGTTTTGGGGCCAATGGCCCTGCCATGTTCGCGGGATCGATTTGTCAAAATCACGCAATGATCCCGCAGCCAAGGCTGCCGCGAAAATTTTTTCAGAAAACCAGCGAAGGGTCAAATGGCAAATTTTTCTTTGATTTTGGCGCATTCGCCCTGGGCATAGGCGAGAAACTCCTCTACCGCCTTGGAGCGAAATTTCTGCTTTTGAAAAACGAAATTGAGTTTGCGTTTGATGGTCCCCTCCTTGAGACGACGCACCACCAGACTTTTGAGCTGCATCTCCTTGCGCAAAGCCATGGTCGAAACGATGCTGAAACCCACGCCGCCTTCGACCGCCGCCTTGATGGATTCGGTGGCCCCCATCTCCAGGATGAGATCCAACTGGTCATAGTGGATTCCGAATTTGCTCAGCTGATCGGTGATCACCACACGTGTGCCCGATCCCTCTTCACGGGAGACGAAGGGATACTCCTTGAGGCGATGTACCGGCACCTCATCGAGCTTGGTGAAGGGGTGATTCGGGGCCATGATCAATACCAGTTCGTCCTCCATGCAGGAGGCAACCACGATATTTTTGTTGGCGATCGGCCCTTCGATCATGCCGATGTCGATGGTGGCGTCCTCAAGCTTGCGTATCACGGTACGGGTGTTGTGCACCGTCAGGCGGACCTGGACACCGGGAAAGCCGTCATGATAGCCGCTCAGGATGCGCGGAAGGAGATATTCGCCCAGAGTGGTGGTGGCGCCGAGCTTGATCACTCCCCGGGTGACGCCGGTCATTTCGTTGATGGCCTTTTCCGTCTCTCGATAGAGTTCCAGGATCCGGTCTGCGTAGTTGAACACCATCATGCCGGCCTCGGTCAGCGAGATGCGGTTGTGATGGCGATCGAAGAGGCGTGTATTGAAGTGTTCTTCGAGCTGACGGATCTGAAAGGTCACGGCCGGTTGGGTCAGATAAAGCTCCTCTGCCGCGCGGGTGAACGAGAGGTGCTTGGCCACGGAATAAAAGACCCGCAGCCGGGTATCGGAAAAGCTCATGGGATGGTCTGCCTTCTTGCGGTACACCGAAAGCGATTGAGGATGGCCCAATATACTAAAAAAAAAATTGATGCATGTATAGGAAAAAAGGGTCCAACACGAAAATTGGTGGCCAAATGGCGCATGCGTGAAGCGTCCGGGATAAAGTTGCATTTGAAGGGCGTTCCGACGCTCCGACTGTGAAAGCCGCCACGCGACTTTTTCGCTAAAAGGGTGTATCATGGCGGCAATTTTCGGCAGTGGAACCTTCATGAACCCGTGGGAGGTCATGGTTGATCAAGATGAGTCTCAAACCGCGTGTCGAATCCCAGGATGCCTTGACCCCGCGCTATGCCCACTATCGGCACATGTGGTGCGAGGCGCGACCCGAACTCGATGAGCATTTGCGAGCCGGTCGGATGCTCCGCACGACACTGGCGGAATTGCAGGGTCAGTTCGATCTGATTTTACTGGATGCTTTTGGCGTATTGAATCTGGGGGACAGGGTGATTCCCGGCGCGCCCGAGGCCGTAGCCGGATTGATGGCGGCGGAGAGACAGGTGCGGGTGGTTTCCAACAATGCCTCCCAGTCTCCGGCTCGCATGGTCCGAAAGCTCAAGGAGATGGGATTTCCCGTCGAGGCGCGGCACATCATCTCTTCGGGCATGGCGGTGGGGCCATATGTGGCGGCTTCGGCGCGTCATCGAGACCGGCCTTATCTGCTGATCGGCAGCGAGGATAGTGTCTTGTATGCGCCGGATCCCGAAGCGTGGATGGTCAATCGTTCCGGATCCCGTTGGGCCATCGAGGAGGCGGAGTATCTGCTGTTTTGCAGCAATCGCGACTATCACGGCGGCCAGCAGGAGCGCGATGCCAAGGCATTGCTGGCGCGTCGCAAGGTACCGGTGTTGCTGGCCAATCCGGATCTGGTCACCCCCAAGCCGGATGGGCGTCTGGAGGCGGTGGCGGGCTATGCGGCGATGGATTTGATGGAGGCGCATGCTCTGACCATGGAGGGGATCGGCAAGCCGTTTGCGCCGATTTTCCAACTGGTTTGTCAGCAATTTCCGGATTTGCCTCGGGAGCGGATTCTGATGGTCGGGGATACGCTGGATACCGACGTGCTGGGAGCGGCGGCCATGGGATTTGCCAGTTGTCTTACTCTTTCCGGGGCGTGTGCCGGGTGGGGGGAGGCGTTGGAGCGGTTGTGCGATGCGCGTGGCATTCGACCGGATTATGTCATAGCCTCGTTGGGTGGGTGAGGGGATTTACTCCCATCGGATCAAGACCCCTGCCAGCAGCGGGGGAGCAGGGGCCAATGGTACGAGCGGGACAGGTCACCTTCGGTGGCCTGATTTTTCAGGGCCATGTCAACCGGATCGTTTTGCCAAAATCCAGAGAGTTTGCGACGTTCGGTATCTTGAATCATTACCGTGTTTGGCAGGACCCCCAACAGTCAGCGGCCTGTTGGCAAACGACGTATCCCGTATGGGTGCGGTTTAGATTGAGTGATTTTGCCTTTCACGCGCCTTTCCTCCGCCTCGGAACCTCTGCCGGGGACCTTCGGTCTCCGAACCCCTGCAACAGTTGGGTACCTGAATGGTTACCCGTATTTTTTGCAAAACGATCCAGCCAGAGCGTTTGACCTGCGTGCAGGCAAACATGCGCGACGCTATTTTCCGATACAGAAGGTGCTGAAAATCCGATCCAACAGCGCCTCATGGGTCACATGACCAACAAGCTCTCCCAACGCCTCCAAGGCGGCACGCAGGGGCAGAGCGGTAACCTCTCCAGGTCGTTTGTGTACAATCAGCGTCTCACACTCGATCAATGCCCGCAAGGCGCGCGTCAGAGTCTCCTTCTGGCGCGCCGCAAGGATAATCGCACCCTCGCCATCCACCGAAACCGGCAACAGAAAAGAGGCGATTTCCCGCTCCAGCTCATCCAACCCGGTTTCGGTGCGCAGGGAGATCTGGACGGTCGTTCGTGGGGATGCGATTTTCAGTTCATGCGAACGGGCATAAAGATCCATTTTGTTCCAAACCACGATCCCGTGCAGCTCGGAGATCTCCTGCAACAGCGACTCATCCTCGGGGGTCAGACCTGTCCCGGCATCCAGCACCAGCAAGACCCCATCGGCCTGACGCAGCTTTTCCCGTGTCAAGGCGATGCCTTCGGCCTCCACCGGTTCATCCGTTTGGCGCAGCCCGGCCGTATCCGAAAGGATCACCGGTACGCCCTGAATTTCCAGACGGCTTTCGATGCAATCGCGGGTGGTTCCAGGCGTGGGCGAAACAATGGCCCGTTTGCGTCTCAGGAGATGGTTGAAGAGGCTTGATTTGCCCACATTCGGCCGACCGATGATGGTCAGGTGGAATCCATCCCGCAGTCGTTCGCCCAAGGGGGCTTGTCTCAGCCATTTTCCCAGCTCTTCGGTTGCGGAGCTTAACTCACCCAGGATCAGCGGGGAGGGGAGGGGATCGATATCCTCGTCCGCAAAATCCAGGCTGGCTTCCAGATGGGCCAGTACCGTCAACAACCGTTCCCGGAGGGTTTCGATCTTGTGATGCAGGGAGCCTTCCATCTGTCGCAGTGCCTCGCGTGCCGCACGCAGAGACGAAGCGTGAATGAGGGCCGTGATGGCTTCGGCGCGTGTCAGATCCAGTTTGCCGTTCAGGCAGGCGCGACGGGTGAATTCACCGGGTTGGGCAGGTCGGATGCCGATATCGCTCAAGATCTCCAGGGTGCGTTGCAGGATGACCTGGGAGCCATGACCATGGATTTCCATGATCTCTTCGCCGGTGTACGAGCGTGGTGCCGGGAAGTGGACCACCATGGCCTGATCGAGGGGTTGTTGCGTTTCCGGGTCGTGGAGATCCAGGCGTTTCAACTGGCGTGGGGGCAGATCGGATGGGGAGAGGGGTTGGCCGTTTGGATGGCGCAGGATGGGAAGCAGGAGGTTGATGAGGTGAAAGCCGCTGATGCGGATAATGGCGACGGCGGAGGTGCCGGGTGGTGTGGCGAGTGCGGCGATGGGGTGGTCAGGGAGCAGGGTGGGGAGCATGGGAAATGTGTAAATAAAATAATTTTAAATCATATATATACGTGTTAGGAGTCCAGGGGGATTATCCCCCTGGTGGGATCCAAGGTCAAAGCCCTTGGGACTTTGGATTTTGTGATTTTGCCTTTCGCGCGTTCTTCACATAAGTTCTTTTCGCGCATTTTGCGAAAAAAAGCTCGGGCGTTTCTATGTGCCGTGGAAAAGCGTTGCCGCTTTTGGGCAACGCCTCCACGGAGAATGGTTCGCGGCGTGACGATCGCGGCGCCATGGCGCCTTCGGCTGCGCGCAAGCGATTTTTACAAA
>JADFZD010000068.1 GCA_015232705.1 Magnetococcales bacterium
CTCCTGGTACGAGGATCTTTCGATTCGCGAGAATCTCGATTTCGCAGCGCGGGTGCATGGTCTGCCGGAACGCAAGGTGCGGGTCGAGGAGGCCTTGGAGAAGCTGGGACTGGCAGCGCGGCGCAACCAGCTGGCAGGTGCGCTTTCCGGCGGTTGGAAGCAGCGTTTGGCGTTGGCGGCCTGTCTGTTGCACAAGCCGCGTTTGTTGTTGTTGGACGAGCCGACTGCCGGGGTGGATCCCCAGGCGCGGCGTGAGTTCTGGGAGCAGATTCATGCCATGGCTGCCGAGGGTTTGACGGTTTTAGTGACCACCCATTACATGGACGAGGCAGAGCGTTGTCATGCCATCGCTTATATTGCCCATGGTCGTCTGTTGGCGACCGGCAGGGTGGAGGAGGTGATTCGCGGGGTTGGTTTGACCACTTTTTCCATCACGTCGGTGCGTCCGGAGGTGGAGAGTGTTCATTTGGTGCAGCGTTTGACCGGTTTGCCGGGGGTTGATCTGGTGGCGCCGTTTGGTGCGGTGTTGCATGTGGGCGGTGCGGATCGGGAGCGGTTGTTGGTGTCGTTGAAGCCATTCTTCGAGGATTCGGCGTTTGTCTGGCGTGAGGATGCTCCGACGTTGGAGGATGTGTTCATTGTGTTGATGCAGCAGGCGCGGCGGGCGGCGGGGTGATATCCTCGGCACGGCCTTCAGGTTGCCAACAGGTGCAGGGGTCCGGGGGCCGAAGGTCCCCGGCAGAGGATTGGAGAGGGAGTCTCCAAGGTTTTGACTTTGATTTTCAGGCGCGTCTTTACAAAAAATGATTCTTTCACGTTCTTTGTGAAAAAATCTTCGCGCCAGCCTTGGCTGCGGGATCGTTTCGCGTCTGATGCGAAACGATCCCACGAACATGGCCCAAACGAATTGGCCGCCGAAGGCGGATTGACGCGCCGCGAACCATTCACCCTGAATCGTTGTCCAAAGGCGACAACGATTCAGGGCACATCTGGCCCCCATGGACGCAAGTCCCATGGGCTTCGCCCTTGAACCCCGCTGACCGTCGAGATTTGAACAGCACCGCACATCTATTCTTTCCGCATTGGGCATGATAAACTGGCTGGATGAATCCCACTCAATGATCCCACATGCCCGAATCAAACAGCAGGAGCAGACACCCCTCCAGACTCCTGTTTGAATGCCAACGGGCACGGCAACGCATGGAGAACACGGCGCATGCCCGCCAACCCAGCCGCTATCCCCCCCATCCCGGATCCGCGACACGAACTTTTCCGTCTGAACAACGGCCTGACCGTCGGGGTGTTTCCCATGCCCTGGCTGCATGAAGTGGGCGCCACCCTGATGGTGCGCGCCGGCAGCCGCTTCGAGGCGCCGGAGCAGGCCGGCATCGCCCATTTTTTGGAACACATGTTGTTCAAGGGCTCTGAATCGATTCCAGATCCGACCCGCTTTCACGCCCACCTGGAGTCCATGGCCGCAGACATGAACGCCGCCACGGGCCAGGAGACCAACGCCTACTGGATCACTCTGCCCGCCGAGTGGCTGAAAGAGGGCTTCCATGCCTTTTGCGACATGTTCACCCGTCCGGCGCTCTCGGAGATCGAAACCGAACGACGGGTGATCCTGGAAGAGATGCGCGAGGATGAAAACGAGCAGGGAGAACTGGTGATCTCCTCGATCCTGGCGAGTCAGGCGTTCTGGCCAGGACATCCCCTGGCCCGATCGGTGCTCGGTACGCGCGAGACGGTGGGGCGCATTCAGCTGCCGGCAGTGCGCGACTATCTGGCGCGTCACTATCGGGGCGGCAACATGGCGCTCTCCTTCTGCGGACCCATCGAACCGGGAAAGGCCCTCGAACTGGCCGAGGCGACACTGGGGGCCATTCCGGGAGGTGGCGGCATGCTCCCGGTCGCTCCGCATGCGGTTCCGCCCGGTCCCCACTGGGTGGCGGTGGATGATCAAGGCTCACAGTTCACGCTGTCGCTTTTTTTTCGCACCGCCGGCTTTCGGGATCCCGGCTATCATGCGACGGCAGCACTGCGCCGTCTGCTCGATGACGGCTTCTCGTCGCGTCTGCAGGCCGTGGTGCGGGAGCGGCATGGTCTGGCCTACGATGTCTGGTCGGCCTTCACCACCCATTCGGATGCCGGCTATCTGGAAGTGGGCGCCACCCTGTCGCCCGATCACCTGGAGGAGGGGTTTCGGGTGCTGTTCGGGCAGATCGAGACCCTGATGCTCGCCCCGCCGACCGAGGAGGAGTGGCGCAGGTTGCTGGTACGCTGGCGTGCGGCGTTGCTGGTGACCCTGGATCGGCCTTCGGATCTGATCGAACGGTATGTGGGGGATTTGTTGTTCGAGGCTGCCGAGCCGCTGGATGAGACCTGGCGTCGCGCCAGCGGTCTGGATCCCGGAGCCTTGCCGGGAATCGCCGCAAGATTGCTGCATCCGGAACGGTTGGCCGTGGTGTTGATCGGCCCCGAGGCGCGCCGGACGCTGCCAAGATTGAAGGGGATTTTTTCCAGAATGAAATGGCGCATGTAGGGTGTGTTGACCAGTGGCGTCAGCGGCATGGAGAGGGGGTTGCGCCCCCCCTTTTTCGCTGCGCACATACGATGGTGTATGCCGCGCAGCGCGCGTGCCAGTCATGCCGGTTTTGAGCGCCAATTGATGAATTGCAAAATCACCAGCAACGCAAATCCCACATTCAACCGACCCGCCTGATGCTCACCCCATACCTTCTCCACCTCGTCCCAGCGCAACCACCCCATGTTAGTCTCACGCGCCCAACGCACGTGGTGCCGGAATAGATCGAACATCGGCCCGGGTTTGCGGAACCAACCATCCACCGGCGGCAGAAATCCCGCTTTGGGGAGGTCGAGATGGCCTGCCGGCACCTGTCCGGCCAACATCTCACGCATGATGCGCTTGCCGCGTCCCTTGTGACGTTTGGCCTCGTCCGGCAGCTGGAAGCAGAATTCGACCAACGCCCGATCCAATAACGGCACCCGCACCTCCAGACCCGTGGCCATGCTCATGCGATCCACCTTGGCCAAGACGCTCGGCAGGAAGTGATGGAGATCGGCATACTGACGGGCTGTCACTTCGGATCGCTCCTTTGGTACGGGGTCCATCAAGGCAACATACTCTCCGACAGCATCGATCTGTTGGACGGCTCGGGCGAATTCAGGCTCGTAAAGTCGCGCCTTGAGGGCGTCGGTAAAGATGCGCCGGAACGAGGCATGATCACGCCTTGGACCCTCGGCCCCAGCCAGCAACAGACGTTCGGCCACCAGACGCGGGCTGTAACGCTGATCATCCGCAGGCAGGAAACGGGTCAGAAAGAGACCCGTCGAACGGACGGGTGCCGGGATTTTGTGGATCCAGGGCGTGATCCGACCCGCCTTGTAGGTGTCATAACCGGCCAGCAGTTCATCGCCACCATCCCCGGCCAGAATCACCGTCACTTCCCGGCGCGCGAGACGGGAAAGCTGATGGGTCGCAAAGAGCGAAGCATCGGCAGCCAGTTCGCGCATGGCCCCCAGGGTGTTCAGGATCTCTTCATGGGACCAGACAAAGGTTTCCGCCTGCATCGTCATGCCCAGGGCATGGGCGAACGCCCGCGCCGCAGGTCGCTCGTCAAAACGGGGCTGGTCGAAACCCAGGGTGAATGCGGTCGGATGCACGCCGACCTGCCGTACCCCCAGGGCCACGGTGGTCGAATCCAGCCCGCCGGAGAGAAACAGACCCAGAGGCGCGTCCGAGACAAGCTGCCTACGCACGGAACGGCGCGTCAGTTCGGTGAACTCCTCGACCAGATCCACGCCCCAAGGGCGGGTCACGGGCGGACAGGTGAGTTGCCAGTACCGGGTCAGACGCGCGCTTGACGCTGCGAGGTGCAACCGGTGTCCGGGAGGGAGTTGCGCCACACCGCGCAGCCCGGAACCGGGCGCGGGGACATACTGATAGGTGAAATAACGGTCCAGATCGGGGGCATCGATTTCAGGCAGGGGGATGATGGGACCAAACATCGCCAGGGGCTCGGAGGCAAAGGCCCAGATCTCCTTGCCGTCGTGCCAGTAAAAGAGCGGCTTGACACCGAGATGATCGCGCACCAGATCCAGGGTATGCTCCTGCCGATCATGGATGGCGAAGGCGAAGATTCCGTCGAGCTTGTCCAGGCAGGCCGGCCCCCACTCCCGCCATGCGGCCAGCAGCACTTCTGTATCGGTACGGGTAAAGAAGGGGTGACCGCGCTGTTCGAGATCGGAGCGCAAGGAGTGAAAGTTGTAGATCTCACCATTAAAGACAATGGCGTAACGCCCATCTGCGGAGACCATCGGCTGGCCTCCTGCCGGGGAGAGATCCAGAACCGCCAGACGGGTATGGCCCAGAAACAGGCCGGGTAGGGTATGTTGTCCCTGTCCGTCCGGGCCGCGATGGGCGAGCGCGGCCACCATGGCGGCGCACTGCGCCTCTGGCCAGATGGTCTTGGTAGGGGTGGAGAACAGACCGATGATGCCGCACATGTCGGGAAGCCAGTCGGTGAGAGGGTTGATTCAAGAAGATCGGTAACGAAGCCGAACGGGTGCGGGTGATCAGCCCAGATCCGGGAATCGATTCTGTCGCAGTGCCTCGTAGAGCACCACGGCCACGCTTTGGGCCAGATTGAGACTGCGCGCCAAGGGATGCATGGGAATCCGGAGCGTATGGGCGGCAAGGCGGGCGAGAATCCCGTCAGGCAGTCCGCTCCCCTCGGGACCGAAGAGCAGCCAGTCGTCGGGTTCGAAGCGCGCTTCGACGTGGGAGGCATGGGCCTTGGTGGTGGCTGCCCACAGGCGCGCGCCATCCGGCAATCCGGCCTCGAAAGTCGCCCACTCATCCCAACGGCGCACGGAGGCCCATTCGCGATAATCCATGCCCGCCCGCCGGATTCCGGCGGAGTCCAGCCGAAAGCCCAGAGGTCCGATCAGATGCAACTCCGAACCGGTGGCCGCACAGGTGCGCAACACGGCGCCGGCGTTTTGGGGGATTTCGGGTTGATAGAGTACCACGCGCAACATGAACGAGCCGGTTGATTCAAAGAGTGGCGGTCACGGCGAACGGCAAGGCAAAGCGCTTACGATGGACAGAGGGTGACAACGATCCTGACCCAGGGCGCCTGCCGGAGGGTGAGAGACACCCCATGGCACCGTATAAAAAAAAAGCACCCGGCCCGATGGAACCGAGTGCTGATTTTGGCTCCCCGACCCGGACTCGAACCAGGGACAAGCTGGTTAACAGCCAGCTGCTCTACCGACTGAGCTATCGGGGAATAAGCGCGAGATTCTAACCGGATTCAAGGTTGGCGTCAAGCACTTTTTTTACCGTGGAAGATCCGAAGGGAGTGCCACAAATGGGGTGAGGAGATTCACTCCCCCATTCTGCCCGGTTGGTTTTTGGTGGTGTGCGGTCAGGTGCGGGAGAGGTGAATTGATTGGCATGCAAGTTGCTTGGAAATAATCAACGGTGGTGAGCCACAGTGGCCACGCCTGATTCAACGATTCATACCTTGATCTACTTTCTCCTGACTTGAATGAATATGAGGAGTTGCTCCATGGACATTCTCTCCGCCGCTGGCTTCCTGATTCAACGCGCCGTGCAAACCGCCACGCAGTTGCAACAGCAAACGCGCGAAAAAGAAGGAAAAACCGTTGTTGCCCAAACCCGCGAAAAGATTACTCCCACCCTGGGTGATCCGGTCATGCCGCAGGTGCGCTCCAGTGCCTATCGCGTCACCCTCTCAGCCGCCGCTCAGCAGCGTTTGATGAATCCGCTCGCCTCTTGAGCGAATCGCCCGAATGCGCCCCTCGCCCTGTGCGAGGGGCACGGCGTTCTTGACTCTCCGCATCTGCTCCTGATTCGTCCACGCCCGTCATTCCGTTGAAAAACAACGCACAAGCATTGCGGGTGCGTCTGTTTCTCGTCTATTCTGCCTCCAGAAACACTGCGCCTGCTTCGCGCCCGATCTTGAGAGGCTGTTTGGTGATGGCCCAACAGCCTCGTGACGCCCTGCGTGATGCTTCCTGGCAAAGCCACGAGCCGCATCCTGTCCGGGACGCATTCGGAAAAATTTTCCTTAATCTGGAGTGACGCTTGAAACTTTTGCCCCGTCTGTCCATATCCGGCTGGCTGAGAATGCTTTTTGACCAAGGATTTCGCATCTTCTTCACCCTGGCCACCGTCTGGTCCGTGACGGCCATGCTTGTCTGGCTGGCACGGCTCGCAGGGGCGCTCTCCCTCCCTTCCCCCTGGTCCCCGGCGCAGCTGCACGGCCATGAGATGCTGTTCGGATTTGTCGGCGCGGCAGCGGCAGGCTTTCTGTTGACCGCCACCCCGGTCTGGTCCAAAACCCCGCCCATGACTGGAGTTCCCCTGATCTTCCTGGCTTCCGCCTGGCTCGTGGCACGCCTGGGCATGCTCTCCGGCTGTTGTCTGCCAGACTGGATTCCGGCTCTGGCGGATTCGGTATTCTACTTCGGCATGCTTTTTTTTCTCGCGCCGACCATGTGGCATACCGGCAATCGGGTTCATCGCATCTTTCCGCCCATTCTGGCGCTGTTGGCCGTGGGTGATCTGCTGTCCCATCTCGGCGCCCTGGGTTGGCAGGCGCTGAGCGCCCGCATGGGGTTGATGCTTGGCATCAACGGGATTGTCTTCTTTTTGGCCATGACCGGCGGTCATATCATGCCGATGTTCACCCGCGACGCGCTCCGGCAACGGGGGGAGGAGCCGAATTTTGCCATTTCGGTACCGTTGGAGGTGGCCGGTGTCGTGACCTTGACATGCATGGTGATGGCCGATCTTTTCTGGACCACACAGGCGTGGGCCGGGTGGATTTTTCTGGGTGCCGGGCTGGTGCAGGGGCTACGGCTGGCCCGTTGGCAGGGGTGGAAGACCTTCTCCGCACCCTTGTTGTGGGTTTTGCATCTGGGCTATGCGTGGTTGGTGACGGGTTTGATGGCGCGAGGGTTGGCGCGATTCGGGATCGGGCTGGATGAAACGACGGCGCTACACTTTTTGACCGTGGGTGCCATGGGGTTGTTTACG
>JADFZD010000069.1 GCA_015232705.1 Magnetococcales bacterium
AGACTGAGCAGTTTGGTGACCATGGCGCCGATCAGACAGAGGCATGACAAAAGCAGACAAAAGAGGCTCATCAGGATGAAAATTTTGATCGGATTGTAGTAAAGTACCGCCTCGATGATGTATTGCAACGTGCGCAGGGTATCCCGGAAGAGTCGTACCTTGCTGGTACCGATGCGGGAGTGATAATCGATCGGCAGATGATCGATGAACCGACCGGTCATCTGATAGGCCATGGTCAGAGAGGTTGTGAAGCTGAAGGTGTTGCACAACCGCGGCAGATAGGGAAGGATGGTTTTTTGGGAGAAGATGCGCAGTCCCGAGTTGACATCCGGCACCGGCTGACCGGTGGTGAACTCCACCAACATACGGAGCAGAGTACGCAACGGCGATTTGAAGCACGATTCCCGATAGTGGGGACCAGTGCGTTGTCCCACAACCATATCGAATCCCTGCTGATAGCGATGCCACAGATCGCCAACCCGTTCGATGGGATAGGTGCCATCGGCATCGAGAATCACCACGGTATCATGGGTGGCGGCGATGATTCCCTTTTTCAGGGCGTTGCCGTAGCCACCAGGCGCGGGATGACGGATCACCCGCGCGCCCTGACGACGTGCCTCTTCTCCGGTGGCATCGGTTGATCCGTCATCCACCACGATCACTTCCGCCGGCTCCAGGGCGTGTTGACGGGCGATCTCCTGGCATTTTCGCACCGTTTCGGCAATGGCGGATGCCTCGTTGAGCGCCGGAATTACAAAGCTGATCATCGTTTTTTAGCCACCAGCATGAGGGATTGACCGAAAAAGGTTCGTGTGAGTGGCGAAAGCAGTCTGGAGAGCGGCAGCAGATAACGCACGAAGAAGCGGATTTGGGCATTGCATCCGACGCTTTCCAGATTGTCATGGGCGATGAAGTTGTTCAAGCCCCAGCCGAAGAATCCCACGGGATTGAAGAAATCGACCCGGATCACCTCTGCGGGTTGACCGGAAAAGAGCGCCAGAAGAGCATTGCGGCCATAGCGTCGCTGGTGATGAGCCAGGCGATCGAGATCGTTGTACAAAAAGCTGTGCGCTGGTACCTGGATGAGCAGTTCTCCACCCGGTTGCAGCAATGCCAACAGATTGGTGATCGTCCGCCGATCGTCGGACACATGCTCAAGCACGTTGCAACAAAGAATGGTTTGTACGGTTCCTACTTGGTTCAGAGAGGCCCGATCTTCGATATCCGCCGTGACAAAGGGGAGGTTCGGATACGCCCTCTTGGCCTGGGACACGGCATCGGGATCGATATCCAGGCCGATATACGCACCGAGTGCGGCGAGATCCCCCACGAAACCGCCGTGACCCAATCCGATCTCCAGGATCGGCGACTTAAGGTGTGGCCGGAAATGATTCAGAATCCAGCGTGAGTAAGTCGTGGCCTCGGCCACTGCCGAAGCGTAGGTCGTGGAAGAGGCGATCGCCGTCATGTGAACTCCTTGTCCTGGCATGATCCCGGATGCGGCAGTTGTGAACGCTCACCTGAGATAACCTTTTGACCCATTTGGCAAATCGGAAGAAAGCCACATGACCCATGAGGCAACTTCGGTTGCTTGTCATTCACCTTATGAACCAATCGGTTCGCTCATGCAATCCTTCGCAACTGCCGGATCTGGAATGATAGGTTGGGTTGCGGGTTGACGGGTTGTTTCCCGACGATCCAGCGCGTTTGGGCAATCTGTCAGGTAAGACGGTCCATGCAAGGGCTGGGCAGCTTGAATCATGAGGGGGGAGAACCCCCTCTCCCCTCTTCCGTGGATTTCTCTTTTGGAGTTCCACGGTAATCGGGAGGCCGGACAGATGTTTGCACAGCGCGCAAAGAGAACGATTCATCCTGGCGGCCTGTTGGCGTTTGAGGAGTCTGGGAGGCGTCGCATCAAAACTTGATGAATTCCTGGGTTCCACGCGCACAGATGGAAGGTGCGGGAAGCCTACCCCATTCATGCAACTTGATTGGTAACGATTCAGGTACCCAACGATTGCAGGGGTCCAGGGATCGGCTCGATCCCCGGCAGAGGTTCGGAAGGCTTAAGCCTCCGAGGTTTTGCCTTTAAACCGCACGCATCACGGGATACGTCGTTTTCCAACAGGCCGCGTGAAAGATGTTGGAGCCATTTCCAAAAGGCGGAAACGACTCCCACGAAGGCGGCGCGCAGCGCATTTTTCGCAAAAGACGCTTCTTTTGAAGAGCGCGCTAAAGTCAAAATCAAAACCCTGGGAGATGAATCTCCCAGACCCTCTCTTTAATTTTACCCATAAAAACGACACATTCCAAGCTGGGTGCGATTCAGGCGCGTATTTCAAAGAAAATTTTTTCACGTTTTTTGTGAAAAAATTTTGCGCCAGCCAAGGCTTACAGGATTGTTTTGCGCCTTTGGCAAAACGATCCCGCGAACATGGCCCAAGAAAATTGGCCGCCGAAGGCGGTTAAACCCGTCGTGAACCCTTCGTCCATAATTGTTGCCAAAAGCGCAACGATTATGGACACATATAAGCGTGCGCTTGCACCTTTTTCGCGTAGCGAAAAAGTTTTATCGTGGAAAGCGCGCGAAAGGCAAAATCACAAAATCTAAAGTCCCAAGGGCTTTGCCCTTGGATTCCACCAGGAGCCATTGGCCCCTGGATCCCGCGGACTGTTGGGGATCCTGAATCGTTACGTTTATTAAAGATTTAGTGAATTGCCGTCTCTTTGTCAAGTCCGTCCACGGCAATGTGCGGCACGGGTTCACCTTGCTGATTTCTCCTGGTGGGCGGTAGCGTCTCGGGGTTGAATCGTGTTATGGTAACATTCGTCAACTTGATTTGATGCTTTTTTTCCATGGAATCACCAAACAAGCATGGTTCGGATCGATGTGAACCCTGCATTCTGCCACCGTGCATGATGGGAGGAAAACCCTTCACTCCCCTTCCGTGGAGCTACCTTCGGGAATTCCACGATAATGGCCTGGCAACCTGACAGGGCCAAAGCATGGTACGCGCCGGCAGATACGCCATGGCCAAACACCTTTTTTGCACGACGGACTCCATGAATCGACGGATCACGATACCCTTGTGGCGAAACACGCAATGGAGATGACGGCAATTTGGCAAACAGCGCGCGCGCTGATCCAGGAGCAGCTCGCACCACCTGTTTTCGACATGTGGATCAAGCCCTTGCGTCTTGGCCATGCGGACGATCCCCAACGCATCGAGATTCTGGCCAGCAACGAATTCTCCGCCAACTATGTCCGGGATCATTATGGGGCCTTGTTGACCAGCGCCTTCTCATCGGCACTCGGCCAGGTGGTCCGGTTGTTGTTTCAGGTCGATCCCGACCCGCCCCAGCCACCGGTCGGGGAGGTACGCGCGCCCACCCCACCCCCCACCGCAGCCCGCTTTGGCGTCGATGGCCGCTATACCTTCGAGAATTTCGTGGTCGGCAGCTGCAATCAATTCGCCCATGCCGCAGCAGCAAGGGTGGCGGATGCTCCGGCTACCGCATATAATCCATTGTATATCCAGGGCGGGGTGGGCCTCGGCAAAACCCATCTCCTGCATGCCATTGGTAACGCTCTGCAGCGCGCCAGACCTGAAAGCAAAACGCTCTACATCACCTCGGAAAAGTTCATGACCCAGATGGTGGATTCGTTGCGCTTCAATCAGATCCACGACTTCAAGGAGAATTTCCGTTCGGTGGATGTGCTGCTGGTGGATGACATTCAGTTCATCGCCGGAAAAAAGGGTACGCAGGAGGAGTTTTTTCACACCTTCAACGCCCTCCAGGAGGCCAACAAGCAGATTGTCATCTCCTCGGACAGCTATCCTGGCGAGATCAAACACCTGGAAGAACGCTTACGTTCGCGGTTTTCACAAGGATTGGTGGCGGATATCCATCCCCCGGATCTGGAAACCCGCATGGCGATCCTCAAGAAAAAGGCCGCCCTGGAAGGGATGGAGCTTTCGGATGATGTGGCCTTTTTTTTGGCCGAAGCGATCCAGAGCAACGTGCGTGAGCTGGAAGGGGCCCTGATCCGGGTTTTTCTGCTCGCCTCGCTGGAAAAAGAGCCGGTCACGCTGTCGCTGGTCCGGGAGTCGTTGCGTGGCACAATACGGCGTGTCGAACCGCGTCTGTTGTCGATGGAAAGGATCATCGAAACCGTGGCCGCCTACTATAAAATTCGCCCGCTGGATATCCGCTCCGGCAAACGGGCCAGGCGATTCAGTCATCCACGACAGGTGGCGATGTTTTTGTGCAAGCAGCTGACCAAGGCCTCCTATCCGGAGATCGCCCGGGAGTTCGGAGATCGCAACCACACCACGGTGCTTTATGCCGTGGATAAAATCGCCTCGTTGCAGCAGATCGATGTCGATCTGGAGCAGGCGGTCGGTACGCTGGCCGCGATGTTGCGCAAGTAGGCTTTTTCGTGGATTTTTTTTGGCGTTCCACGGTCAGGGAGGATGAGGGATTCTTTCTGACCATGCAGGTCATCTGGATTGAGCGTGGTTCGTCATTGACGCTAACGATTGATCAAGGCACTTGAAAAAAATGGAATTTTTCATCGACCGTGACCCCTTTCTAAAAGTCCTGGCGCGCATCCAGACCGTGGTGGAGCGACGCAACACCATGCCGATTCTCGGCAATGCCCTGCTGGAGGTGGCCCAAGGCCGGCTCACGGTTTCGGCGACCGATCTGGAGGTGTCGCTGCGCACCGTGACGCGGGTCGAAAGCGTGGTGGAAGGGGCCATGACCGTCGGCGCACGGGTGTTGTTCGACGTGGTGAAGGAGCTGCCCGCCAAGGCGATCCGTCTGCGCAGCGAAGGGGAACGGCTGCTTTTGACCTGTGATCGGGCACGTTTCGATCTGGCCACCCTGCCGGCAGCCCAATTTCCGCGTCTTCCCGATGCGGATGGGGAGTTTCGTCTGGCGATCCCGCGCGAGCAGTTGATCGGCATGCTGGAGCGGACACAGTTTGCCATGTCCACGGATGAAACCCGCTATGTATTGAACGGCATTTTCATGCAGGTGACCGCCGCCGCGGAGGCGGATCAACCGGGTCGCATCCGCATGGTTGCCACGGATACACACCGCATGGCCATGGTCGAGCAGTCTTTGGAGCACACGGTTCCGGATAATCGCGAGGTGATCCTGCCCAAAAAGGGTATCCATGAGATCCGAAAGCTGCTCGAAGAGGACAATGAGCCACCGGAGATGATTCTTGGCGAAACCTACGCGCAGTTGATCAAGCCGGATCTGACCCTGGTCTCCAAGGTGGTGCAGGGGCGGTTTCCGGATTGGCGCCGGGTGGTGCCCACCGGCAACACGGTGCGATTGACCACCACGCGCGAGGCGTTTCATCAGGTGGTCAAGCGCATTTCGACCCTCTCTCATGAAAAGTCGCTCGGTGTACGGTTATCCATCGAGGAGGGGCGCATGCGCATCGTGACGGTCAGTCCCGAGCAGGAAGAGGCCGAAGAGGAGATGGCGATCACTTTTGATGGTCCCAAACCGATAACCATTGGTTTCAATGCCCGCTATCTGCGAGAGATTCTCACCGTGATGAATGGCGAGACCGCCCAGTTCGCGCTCAAGGACGATGAATCTCCGGTATTGGTCTACGATCCGGAGCGTGGGGATGCGTTGTTCGTGCTGATGCCGATGCGGGTTTGATCGTTCGTGTCGCGGGTCCGGGCATTGCTCCCGGATCTGCGCAAGCAAAACGGCATGAGCTGAACTTTACCTTGATTCAAGTTGGCTTGCATGCATCTCGAATGGCTCCGTCTCAAGAATTTCCGCAACATCACCGAGGCCCATTTGACCTTTTCTCCTGGCCTCAATCGCATCATCGGCGCCAATGGTCAGGGAAAGAGCAATCTGTTGGAAGCCGTTGCGTTGTTGGCCAATGGCCGTTCGTATCGCAAGGCGTCCGCAGCGGTGATGCGGCGTTGGGAGCAGCCCTGGTTCCGGGTGAATGGTGTGGCTCTGGGGGGTGGTTTACGGCGTGCGTTGGATGTGATCGGGGAGACGGGTCGGCAGGTATTTCGAGTGGACGACAAGCCGGTGGAGTCGGTATCCGGCATGGAGCGGGTCTTGGTTGCCGTGGTAGTCACCCCGGAGAGTGCCTTGTTGGCGCGGGGTGCCCCGGTGGAGCGACGTGCCTTTTTGGACTGGGTGATTTTTTCTGCGGATCGGCGTCATGGGGTGGAGTCGCGCGAGTATCAGCTGGCGATACGCGCGCGGCAGATGGTATTGCGCGGGTTGGGTGATCTGCGTGAGTTGGATGCCTGGGAGGCGCAATTGGCGCGATTGGGCGCGCGCATTGGCCAGCGGCGGCAGTGGGCGATGCGTCATTTGCAGCGGGTATTGCCGGATCATTTTGAGCATTTGGGTTTGGATCCTGATTTGTGTGACGTGGCGTTGGTTGGAGAGAGTGCGGAGATTTGCGCACGGGTTGGTGAGACAGGATTGGTGGAAGATGCCTTGCGTGAGGCTTTCGTGCGTGTGCGTGCGCGTGACCGAGAGACCGGTCAGACTGGGGCTGGTCCGCAGCGGGATGATTTGGAGTTACGTTTATCGGGTCATTTGGTTGCGCGATATGGATCGCGCGGGCAGCAGCAGCGGTTTGCGTTGGCATTGAAGTTGGCGGAGGCGGGTTGGTTGGAGGAGATTCTTGGTGAAGCGCCGTTGATGGTTTTGGATGATCCGGCGGCGGAGTTGGATCCGGAGGGGGTGAAGGCCTTGATGCGGGTATTGGTGGTACCGGGACGACAGGTATTTGTGGCGGAGCCGGGGGATGGAGGTGGGAATGGAGGTGGGGATCAGATTGCGGTGGGATATTCTGTGACGGCGGGGGTGTTCACGAAGTTTGTTTGACGGTTGCAGGGGACGGGGGACCGAAGGTCCCCGGCGGAGGTTCGGAGGCAGAGCCTCCGAGGTTTTGTTTTTGATTTTTATCTTTGTTCATTTTTGTCTTTTGTCTTTAAGCGCGCTCTATAAAAAGCGTTTTTTCGCGCAGCGAAAAAACGCCGCGCGCAGCCTTGGTCCCATGTCCATTTTGCTGTTTTGCAAAAT